>JACQOU010000098.1 GCA_016207775.1 Deltaproteobacteria bacterium | reverse complement strand
GGTCACACTCACCGTAGAGAGGGACCTGAAACAGATCCCAGGATTCAAATTTGATTCGAAGCTCGCGCGGCAGATTCTGGAGAGGGTTGCGACACTCGATGAGCCCACCGCGGGCAGAATCGCCTCTGCCCTGGGAAAAGATCCTCGCACCATCATGAAACATCTTGAGGCATTCGAAACGCTTTTCGTTTTGCACAAGATATTGCCATTTACAGGCAGTACCGGCAAACCGCAGTATTACTTATGCGATGTTGGAATTGCGAAGTTTCTGGGAGCTTCATTTCCACGATTACTTGAGACTACTCTTTTACTTCACATTCTATCGGCGATAAGCTGGCAAATGGAATCAAGAAAACACCTATCATTTTACCGCACAAGTAAGGGCTCTCAGGTTTCGCTCTTGATTACGGAAGGAGCGCAAACAACCGCCATCCGGATATTGGCGGAGGAGAGGTTCGATTTACGGAATATCGCTATTTTGCTTGCGCTTAGAGATAAATTCCCAACTATGAAGACCATTGTGCTCGGCCCCGAACGGCTTTCACTGAGAAAAGAGAAAGTAGAAATCTACCCCTGGGAATCCATGGACTGAGTAGTACATGCGTAAGAGCTAGTTCATCTCCCTTTCGCAGCAAGAGGAATCGATTTAGTGCGCATGCCCCCATTTCTGGAACTGGACTCAAAACGAATCTGCAGTCGCGATTGTCTAATAAAGTTCAGAAATGCATCAAGGCTGGGATTACCTTTTTCTGAAAAAGCTTTGTATAGACTGTTGCGTCCACGTCCCAATTTCTTTGCAATATCTGCAAAACCATAAGCTTTTGCAATGTGTCTTAACCCAACAAGTAAAACTTCTTGGACATCGTCGCCACCTTCTTCAAGAATGGAATTCAAGTAACCAGATGCATAGTTGGGATCTTTTAGGCGTTCTAACAGGCCTTCTTCATATGGCACGCTACTTCTCTTTTGGGCGACCTTTTTTGTTTTCATTTTTCAGCTCCTTGTACTTTTTCCAATAGGTCTTTGCCGTCTCTATGTCGGCACTCTGTCCGCGCTTAGTTCCTCCAATGAGTAAGATAACCAGCGTTTGACCGTCTTCAGCAAAATACACTCGGTATCCAGGTCCAAAATCCAAAATAAGCTCTTTGACGCCTTCACCAACCGTATGGCGGTTGCCAAGATTTCCTATAGCAACTCGAGCCAGGCGCGCATCAATGCGCTGCGCCGATCTAGGGTCGTCCTCTCGTAACGCATCCAGCCACTTTCTGAATGGGATTTCTCCGTTTTCTTGCTTATATTCTTCTACGACTCGAGGATGCGTTACACCGCTCATGTTTTATATGGTATCTTTAAAGATACAACCAAATCAAGAGCAAAATACCGCTGCCAAAAAACTGCAAAGAAAACGACCGTTTTCGTTACCCCTGCCGGCCATCTCTGGAATCCCGCCAATCCGTGCCTGAGCACGTAAACAACCTCAATACGTCATCCCCCCGCCCGGCACGCCTCCTTGCAGCTGAATCTGAGGGCTGAAATTTCGACGAATATGGGTGTGATCGCTTGTGTAGTAAGCAATAAACGGGACGCGAACGGTTTTTGCGAGGCCGGTGAGTGATAAGGCAACCCAACCAGGGTTGGTGTGATTGGCGCGTTCGAAAGGAATTTCCAGCAAGTCCCAAAGCCGTTTGTGAAGCGGAACACTCCAGACTTTTTTCAACAGTTCACCGTCCGGAAAATTCTGCGGCACTGGGTAATCGGTCAAGGTCCCCCGTCGAGGTGCCCTCCCCTGATTATCACCATAACCGCACAGGCTTCCCGGGCAAACCACTTCTTCATCAGTTTCATCACCTAACGGAATATGGCCGAACCAGGTTGTGCAATTTTCGGAGTATGCGTCCTTTGGATAATTGTACCCGGGAATGTTGTTTGGATAACGAGCATAGTAGGGATTTGCGTTGGCTGATTTTTGATTCAAAACAAAGTAATCATGCAGCCGAAGGGCTTCACTATCCGAAAGCAGGATCATGGGACCGATCGATCCTTCGGTCGGGAAACGCCACTCACCCGATGGTTTGGCGTAACTGAAAACTTGGGTCATCCACCGAACCCTGAGCGTGCCTTGCCGGGGCGAATGGAGATGCTCCAGTAAGTTGGGAAATTCTTTTCCAAACATTTTGAAGAAAAGCTGAAAAGTTTGGGGACTCACGGCAACAACAAGCTTTCTAGGCCCCCGTTCACCGGTCATAGGGTTGGCCGGGAAGGTTCTGATTGTGAAAGCCGCACCTGTTTTTTTCTGGTAGCGACCCAGAAGACTTTTTTCAGTGGGATGGAGGGGATCGCCCCCATGTAATTTTTGTGCAACGGCCTCCAGGCTTTTGAGAGACTTCTGAGCGATTTTGTCAGCACATTGCGGAACCGCTGTGTTCGCGCCAAGAACCGAGCAGAATATAAGAAGGGAAAAACAGATCTGAAGCATACCCCCAACCTCTTATTGTCATTGCTATGACAGAAAGAACAGACTTGGACCGGCGTGTCAATGATTAGGTTCTGTTTTCCGGGTCATCCTCAAAGCTTTTGGAAAATTCGCTTTCTTTATCAAACGAATAGTCAAAGACGTCGGTGTTTTGGCTGACGATTTCCCATTCCCCAATAAACAAACGCAATGCTTGGTCCAGCAGTTGCTTGACCGCTGCCGGCTCGCGCCCAGCGTACGCAAACCCAATGCTGGCTTGCTTGGGAATGTCCGCAAATGCGCATTCCGTAACGCTGAAACCCAGATTGGAAAGTTTCTTTTTTATGCCGCTAATGGCCTGACGCTTATCCTTCAGGCTGCGCGCATACCGCAGAAATAAACTCACCTGCCCGACACCTACCATAAGACTGTGTATTTGTGTATCCACAGAAGCCTTATATCATGCTAGCTTTGTTTCCAAAATGTGGGCTGTAATGTGGACTGTCATTTTACTTACCTGTTTTAACGCCATGGCGAGCACCGTCTATCACAACGGAACCATTAGAATTGGCGACGAAGATCAGACCGTGACCGATTGGATCGCAATCGCGGATGGAAAAGTTCTCGATTACGGAAAGGGCAAACGATTCCGTCAATTGAATGCCGAAAAACAGATCGATCTTAAGGGCCGCACGCTGATGCCAGGGCTTACGGATAGCCATCTGCACCTAACCGATCTGGGCATGAATCAGTTCCAGGTGGATTTGAAAGGTTGTCGTTCAGCGGATGAAGCCGCCGAGCGAGTCCGAAAGGTGCTATCGCAACAACCTGCCGGCGCCATTGTGGGCAATGGATGGGATCAGTCCGACTGGCCCGGGAAGCAGTTTCCTCACCGCTCATCTTTGGATAACGTCCTCGATAGTCGGCCGATTATTCTCTACCGAATCGACGGACATGCTGCTTGGGTGAATACCTACGCTCTTAAGCACACGCCAGCTTGGACGATGAGCGGGGATCCGGCCGGCGGCCAAATCATTCGCGACTCAAAAGGAATACCGACGGGTGTTTTGATTGATAAAGCCATGAGCGAACTGGAGCCTTTGATTGGGGAACCGTCCGATGAACAACTGGAGCGTTACCTGCTGGCTGCTGTTAAAAGTCTTGTTTCGGTGGGGGTGACAGGCGCTCATGATGCAGGAGCTAGCCCTCGTGAGATTGCAGCTATCCGAAGACTTCTGAAAAGGAATGCAGTACGTTTTCGTTTTTATGAAATGTTATCGGTCAAGGGTGTGAAGAATCTTTCGACTGTGCTTACTCAGCCGGAAATCGATCCGCAGCACTGGCTGACTATTCGGACTGTTAAACTTTTTCTGGACGGTGCCATGGGCAGTTGGGGGGCCGCTTTGGAAAAACCGTATTCTGACAAACCGGAAAGTACCGGAATCTTGCGAATGACCGCTTCCGACTTAGAAACGCAAGTAAGAGCTATTGATTCCAAAGGATACCAGATTGCCATCCATGCCATTGGCGATCGTGCGAATCGTATCGCGATTGATGCGCTTATTAAGATTCTGGGCAAGCACACTCAAGTCACTCGTCCAAGAATCGAACACGTTCAAATGCTTCGGTCAGCAGATCCGGACCGCATTCTCACCTACAAGATCATTGCCTCAATGCAGCCCATCCATTGCACATCGGATATGAAGTGGGTGGTACAGCGAATAGGTCCCGAACGCGCTCGCTTTACTTACGCCTGGAATTCGCTCCAAACCGCACCCCTTGCTTTTGGATCGGATGCACCCATGGACGATTTCATCCCTTGGCACGGGTTGTTTGCAGCCGTAACCAGACAGACAGCAAGTTTCGAACCGGCTGGTGGCTTTTACCCAGAGCAGATTGTTTCATTGGAACGAGCCCTGCAAGCTTTCACATTGGGGGCAGCTTATGCCTCTTTTTCTGAAAATGCTTTAGGGAGCCTTGAAAAAGGGAAACTGGCGGATTTCATCGTCGTGGATCAAGATCCTTTCAAAGCGACTTTAAAAGCTCTGTACGCCACTAAGGTGCTTGAAACCTATATAGGTGGCGAAAGGGTTTTCCCTTGCCCTTTGTGACTTATTGTTTTGAGTCATCAGATATTTTGCAATTATTTGCACTCTTATTCCCAGATCTGGCTCAGTCCAATATACTGATAAGTTTTGATGATTTTTTATTTTCTTGCATTCCAGATAGGCAACTGCCAGCCGAAAAACGTCTTGAACTCATCAAGAATTTTCTGGATCCTGGGCAGCATGCTAAGGCGGAGCGGTGGCTTAAAACCATCGAAACGCTGCGTACGTCGCTCATTACTTCGCCGGTGGATATCGAATATTGTTTCTCAACACTTCCCGATACTCCAAAGAACCAAACCTTGGCAAAGCTCTTTCAACAGTACATGGACTGTGACCTATCACTGGACTTCACTTTCCATGCACAGCACCTTATCGACGTACTGAAAAATCACGAGGAAGCCAATCCCTTTGATGACCGACTGATTTTTGTGCCTTCCTGCCGGAGCTATCTTTTCAGTGAGCTTGCAGACGCTCTCCGTTTCGCAGAAGGCGTGAAAGAAGTCACTTTGGTTGAAATGTGGGAAATCACCCCTACCAAAAAGAGGCCAAACAAGAAACTTCTGGTTGGCTCTGAAGTGCATTGCCTTGAGGCACTGGGTCGACATATCAAAAACCGTTTAGATTGCGGGGCGCTTGCCACTCAAATTTTTGTCCCTTTCTTTGGTGAGCCTTCTGAACTTCAATACTTCAAACATTACCTGGAACATCTTCACATCCCTTATAAAAGTTACATAGATACTGACAAACCGCCCGCCGCCACTGGCATGCTCGAGCGAATAAGAGCGGATACCCAAAAACCACTTCTGGAGCGCTTGCAACTTACGCGCGCCTGGGTTGAAAGCGCGCCCTGGCTTCCCCAAAGCGCTTCTGATGACGAAAGACTTTCTATTCTTGGCGCGGGGAAGCTGCTTTCCGAAGAACAACTTCAATATTTCGTTTCACTAGCCACTGTGCCTTGCGCTCCCCCAGAGCAGACAAACGGTGTTCGCATTGTCCCATTTCACCCTCAACCGTTTGTTAAGGGCATTATGGTTTTTCCGTACACAGGTCCCTCTACATTAGTTCCCCCTCGCGCGAACCTGTTGCTCGAAGACACTGAAATGGAAAGACTCAACAGAGAAGGTTTTTCACTTCCGACCGCACGGCAATACCGAGCACGGCAGGATACTTTTCTTCACACGTTCGCTGCTGGACGCTCGTTACTTTTTTTAGCCAATCAACCTCCTTCAGACGATTGGAAGTCCTATTACTTACAAACCACTCCCAGAACCCTTGAACATTCTGAACCGTATCGTCCCACCTGCATCTGGAATCGCACGCTGTCTGCAACTCAACTGGAAACCTATGCTCGCTGTCCGGCTCTTTATTTCTACGCTTATGGTTTGCGACTGAAGCCCCCGACAGTACGCTTTGAGTCTGCCTTTGCTCTGAGTTTCGGCCAGATCGTACACAAAGTATTAGAAAACGTTTTTAAAACAGAAGTGCCCGCTACCCTTTCCTCTGAGGAAATCTTCTATATGAGGTTTAATGAGAGCATCAAGGAAAGTTTTCCGGAGCTAAAGGAGAATCATCCCTTTGTGACCCTGCTCTGCAAGGGTTTTGCGAACATACCGGCCACGGTTTGCCAGCTGGAAAAAAGGCTCAAAGAAATGGTGGGCGCGGTGGAAACCATCGGTTTGGAAGTCGACTTTGATTGCTCGCTGGCTGGTGCAACGGTTAGGGGCAAGATTGATCGGATTGTTAAGACTGCAGGCGGTGGATTACTGATTCTTGATTATAAAACCGGAAATGTTGATTTTTCGCCTTCCCATATTGCCGAAGGGGTTCATTTCCAGGGACCAGTCTATTGCCTGGCTGCCAGGCAAAGATGGAACCTTCCGATTATTGGTTTTCTTTTTTATGATTTAAAAAGAGCGGAGCTGCGAAGAGGAATGTTGGCAGAAGAGCAGGTGGGTAATGCAGCAAGAAAGTTCCTAACTCGAGGGCATCTGGTCAGCCAAAATACTTTTAACCAAATCGAGGAGCAAGCCGTCAGTCACATTGGAAGAGTGGCCACATTGAGTTCGCAAGGGCAGTTTGAACCGACTCCCTCTCAAGAGGCCTGCCGATCCTGCCAATATTCGTCGCTCTGCCGGAGAAATATCCACCATGGTTAGGTTTCACCCAACTCCCGAGCAAATGGCTGCAACCGAAACCCTCGGGCAGGGCGTGGCACTGCTCGCAGCAGCGGGAAGCGGTAAAACGGCGGTGCTCACGCATCGATACGTCAATATTCTAAAAAGAGGAGTTGAACCGAATCAGATCCTTGCGGTTACGTTTACTAATGAAGCAGCGGAAGAACTTCGAACGCGCATTTCAAAGATCTTATTGGCCGAACAACCCACTGAGCAAACATGTACCGCTGCGGAAAAAATCAAAGCCACTGCACCCATTGGTACGATTCACAGTTTTTGTTATCGAATTCTAAACCAATTCGGAAGCCACCTGGGGCTCGAGCGCGTTGAGGAAATTATCTCGGCTATGGAGGGGGCAAGTGAGTTTGAGCAAGCTTACGAACGGTGGCTGCATCAGGTAGACAAACAGACCTTGGAAGCATTGCTCTGTCAATACACGCATCTGGACCTCAGGGAACTGGCGAAGGCTTTCTGGGTAAAACCGAATCTTCTAAAGAGCAAGGGGCAAATGCCGGGACTCTTACTGGAGGCCTTTCAACCCATACTCGATGGCTATAAAAAACGTTTTACCGAAAAAGGCATCTACAGTTTCGACGAACTCGAAAGCTTTGCACTTGAAATTTTGAAGACTTCTTCCAAAGCCAAGCGCTTTCTTCAAGAACAATTTGATTATGTACTTGTTGATGAGTTTCAGGACACAAGCCGACAACAGTGGGAAATTCTAGGTCACATTTGTGAAGATCGCTTTGAAAAACTCTTTCTCGTGGGAGATCCTCGCCAATCGATCTACCGGTTTAGAAATGCTGACGTTAAACTTTTCTGGATTGTTACAAGCAGCCTTCAGAATCATAATGGCATACAGCTTGAACTGAATCAAAACTTCCGATCGAGCACAGAAGTGCTCAAGGTTATCAATGAGGCGGGAAAGTCACTTTTTTCGGAATCATCCATTCCCTTTTTGCCTTTAAGAGGAAGCGAATCCGCGGGAAAGGGTGCCGTTGAAATCGTTGCCTTTCCCTGTGGAGATAAGGGGCGGAGCAAGTGGCACGAGCAGGAAGTGTCGGCGGTTCTATCGACAGTCACCCTCCTGATCAAACAGGGAACCAGCCCGGGAGAAATTGCCCTGCTCTTTCGTGCATCTGACAAAATGGAATCGTATCTACGCGCATTGAGCCAGGCGGGCTTTCCCGTGTCCTGTAAAAGAACTTCGTTACTTGGGGAGTTATACGATTTTAATGATATTCACAGCTACCTCAAAGCTGTGGAAAATCCTTTGGATGATTTTGCTGTCGCGTGCTTTTTACGCTCACGTTTCATCAAAATCGATTGTGACCAGTTAGCGGCGTTGAAACAGGGGAAACAAAGTCTCTTTGAATCATTATTACAGATGGAAACGCCAGACTTGAAATGGTTCTGTTCATTGATTGAAAAAGCAGAGATGAACACGTCTTTCATTCTTAAAGAGCTTTTCTCGCGCACCCATTACTGGCCGACGGAGCGAAATGCGCTCCTTCAACTCTTGTCATCGATAGAAAACCTACCCCTATCTCAGGCAATCCGAAAAATGGAAAGCTGCAAGCAAGCTGTGCCTGTTCAAAGCTCCTTGAACAACCCGCAATCCATTCAGCTAATGACCGTGCATGGGGCAAAGGGTCTCGAGTTCCCCCATGTCTTGATTGTAGATACGGCACGAAGCCTGCCAAAACGGTCGCCGCTGATTGCTGTGGATGAAGGCGGAAATCTTTTATTGCGCAAGCGAGAACAAGGCGAATGGGTGGCTGACGAACAATTTGAGTACTGGATCGAGCAACAAAGAAAAGAGGACTGTGAAGAATCCAAAAGAATCCTCTACGTCGCCATTACCAGGGCCCAAATTTCTCTTACCTTGTTCGTTCCAGACCCATTAGCTTCCGTACCTAAGGACAGCTGGGCAGCATTAATCGGTAAGGCCTTCCTTTGTGAGCCAAAAAGTGCTGGGTGCAATTTATAAAGGCTCTTTTGGGAGCGGGGGAACAAAACTGCAGGAACCGGTCATCCAGCGTGGAATTCCATTTCATCCACATTACCCCGCTGGAGCGTTTTGCAGCTTTGTCCCCCCGACTTGCTTCACTGGCATCTAGGGTTGGGAGAAATTATAAATTCACTCGAACCGTGCCAAGGATTCGATAAAAGTTCGTATTAATCGCACCGGCATCTTCCCAGCCAGGATAGGACTGGTAGTTGTCTGAAACAGTGGTTGGCCGGTTTAGTAACGGTATGGCGTAACTTGCGCGCAATCCCGCCGCAACATCCGACATAATCGTTACATCAGCTCCAACCAGCATTTGGCCGGCGCCTATCCAGCGACTGAAATTACCGTAAGAAGCGTAGCCTGAATCATTGAAGCCGAACATATTCTCATAGTGCAGCGCCATCATACCCGCGCCGATAAAGGGATGGAAAACCGAGTTGCGAAGAGGCGATAATTTGAGATTGCCACCTACTTGATATTGGTTGAAGTAATGAGGAATCAACCCTCGGTAGCTGATATCAAATCGTCCATAATCCCCTTCTGCTTCAATGGACAGCAATGGACTGATCGGCAAATCGAGAGCAAGCCCTACCGTGTAGGCATTGGCAATATGATCGTACCAACGTCCGGCATAAGCCGTGCCGCCCACCATGGGCGTAACGGAAACTCGTCTTGAATCAGCCGACAAGGCGGAACTCGCGGAAGACGAATCAGAAGCAGCAACCGGTTGCACCTGTGCTAAGGTTGCCGTCTCCGCTGGAACAACGGTTTCCTCAACAATGGCAACATCTGATTCAGTACTTGGTACAACAACGGCTGATTGTTCTTCTGATTTTGTGTTTTGACTGGATGTCTCGACCTTAGCGAGCACGAGCTCTGGGCTTCCACTGGACTCCCCTTCCGCACCCGCCACTGCCGAAACCTTAAGAACGAGGCTGATGATAAAAATCATCACCACGAAAATGTTTCGCATTAGATTGGCCCCTTCAAAAAAACCCCTCTCGGAACATGTGACTTAGTCACGGGCAGGAACGCCTTATGCAGGGGGAGTGCCAAAAGGCGAAAAATACGCAACCACACTGGATTACTGGGCTTTTCGTATACTCGTTGTGCGCGCAATTGTCAGACAAGTGTTAAGAACATTGACAGTGCACAGGGTAAGAATTGAAAAACTCTGCAATTCCGCCACGATTAAACACTGTCGATAATTTGGACAGGGTGTTTAGAATCTAGACGACGCCGAAAACCGGAAAATACTACCCGCTTCAGGCCGCCGTATCGTTTGTTAGTAGGCGTGAGGTGTAAGTTTGAAGCACCTGCTCGTATGTTTGGGTCGCTTTTTCCCAGGTCCAAAGGGCCATGGCCTGCTGGGCTTGCTTCGAACATCGTTTGCGTAATTCCTTATCGACCACTAAACGTTTGAGTGCATCCACCCATGCAGAGTCTGAATCCCGGCAGGAAATTTTAAGCCAGGAAGGTCGCTGACTCCAAAGCTCCAAGGCCCCGCATTCCTTTGAGACTAACGGAGCAAGCCCATAGGACACGGCTTCGCTCACCGCAAGGCCGAAGGGCTCGTAACTTGCTGGCAGAAAGAAGATGTCTGCAGCAAGGAAAAAAGGTTCGCTGGCTTGTTCCCCAAAAAAAGTAACACGGTCCCCGATCTCCAGCTGATGCGCCCTTTTCTTCCAACGAAAAGTATCCCCATAACCCAGGGCACAAAATTGCCACGGCAAGTGTTTCACTGAAGCAAGGCAACGAAGCACTTTCTCTATCCCTTTTCGTTCCAGAGCGCCCACGAATAAGAGCAACGGCTCAGTTTTGGGACTTGTTTCGGATGACGTTATCGTTTGGCCTAGGCTTCCTTGTATACCGGCGTGGTGGATAACATGTATCGGAACTGGGGAATGTTTGAGCACGCACTCTTCCAAATCAACCTTCACCTGATTGGAAATAGCTATTAGCGCGGATGATTTTGGAAGATATTTTCTTTCGATACGAGCTTCATAAGCGGCCGTCAGCTTTTGGTAACACCGATGAAAAGCCGACTTTGGATTGGGGTATGTCACCTCCCTATTTGCTAACAGTTCATTAAATTTTCCATGGACAAACTGAATGACGCGGATATCAGCCCGGAGAGCTGCCGTGCCCACTGTAATCATTAAAGAGTCCTTAGCTGGCGGTCTAAACCATAACATCATTCTCACCAGCCATCTGAACCAGATATTGCGTAATAGCTGCGACGGAATTTTTCTGCCCGGCACTTTATGCCAGCGAAGTGGCAAGTGGCGTGGCCAGTCATCCAGCGCAAAACTATAAAGTTCAATGTCCCAACCTCTTGCTGCCAGCCGAGTGGCCACTTCCCAAGTGGATCGTTCTTGACCTCCACGACGGTCGAGCCGATGCAGTAAAAGCACGATTTTTTGATTCAATTTTTCACCCTAAAGTCGGTCAACTCTTACCATATTATAGCTGTACGCCAAACATATCAAAAACAGACCTGCCGTAGTAAGTTCCAAACACAAAACCCAGGTTAAAGGATTCCCTTCTTCAGGTACCATTTATATGCACTGGTAAGAACATCCTGGAGGGATTGCTTTGCCTTCCACGAAAAGTTTTTTTCGAACATTTCACTGGAAGCAACCCACCGTGCAGGCCAAAGGTCTTTCGCTCTATCGCGGGTCATTGAAGGGACGGCACTGCGCAAAGCGGGAACACTATCCACAACAAAACTGAGCAGGCGTAAACAAGGCTGCGGAACGGGCAAAATGACCCCTTTCTGACCACTCACCTGGGCTACCGCTCGAATCCATTGCCGGTCCGTGATAGGCTCACCGTGAGTAACAAAAAAAGACCGTCTGGACAATCCCGACCATTCCTGCTTGCTGCCCAAAGCGCAAAATATGGCATCGATCAGATCGTGAACGCCGATAAAGCTGTAATATTTTTTTAGGAAGCCCGGTTTTAGATGAAAAGGCTGGCGTACGAGCTTGAATAGCGCAAGCTCCATCGTATCTCTGGGGCCTAAAATGATGGGTGGACGCAGGCATAAGTAATTCAGCCCAGAACATTCAGCAGCCAGGCGCTTTTCCATTTCAAGTTTCGACTGTCCATACCAGGTAACGGGCACGTCAAAAGAGTTTTCCGTCCGGGCAACCTGCCCCTTCACGCAAGGACCTGCGGCAGCCATCGACGACAAGATCAGCACGCGCCGTGCTTTCACTCTATTGACGAGTCGGATCGTGCCCCCGACATTGGTCTCAAAATAATCGTTACGATTTGACGCTGCAATCACTCCTGCCGAGTGTAAGACATGGTCAACTTCTATTTCTTTGAATTCCCACTTGGGGGCGGCAGCCTCCAAAGGAATAAGTTGCGGCGGTAAAGTTTCAAATCCTTCCTCGCTCAATTGTGCCTTAAGCTTATCGACCGAACGAACTGCGCAATAAATATGTTCGTACGTACCCTGTTTCAATAGCCGTAAAAGGACGTTTCTTCCGACAAAGCCAGTGGCCCCCGTCAGGAGAATTTTCACAGAGCAGCCTCAAAAATCCGGTAGGTCTTATAGCGACGGCCTCCCATCACTTCAATACTCTTGGTAAGGACATGGTTATCTTCAAGCACCCAAGAAAGCTCACCGCCCACATACTTTCTTTTTCCGCGCATGAGCGTCTCATAGTAAAAAAGCGCTGCGATACCGGTATTACGGAAATCAGGACGCACGCCGAGGAGTGCAAGCCGTGCTTGAGAGGGGTGGCTTGTTTTCATGCTCCAGATAAATCGCAGCACGCGCAACCAGGAACTGGAGCGCTTGACCCGCAACATGAATTCGTTGATATCAGGAATTGTGACTGAAAACCCAACGGGTACTCCATCCTTTTCCGCGAACATTACTAAATTGGGATCGATAATGGCCTTCAGATCGCCAGCAGCAAATTCCAAATCTTCCCGGGAAAGCGGCACAAATCCCCAATTGTCTTTCCAGGAAAGGTTGAACAGCTCCTGGATAATCAACAACTCCTCTTTCAGCTTCTTTTTATTGACCGTCCGAAGAGTAATGCCCGTAGTCCGCTTGACCCGCTCTACGATTTTCCTAACACGTTCGGGCGCCTCGTTGGCAGCAGGAACGTAAAACGCATACAGGTCTTTAACGGGTTGAAGCCCCAACCCCTCGTACAACTTCATGTAATAAGGAGGATTGTACGGCATCATCACCAGCGGCGGGTATTCGAACCCATCCACTAAGAGTCCGCATTCATCATTTACGGTAGGATTATAAGGACCTCTCAACCGATCACACTTTCGGACTTGGAGCTCAGATCTTGCCCGTTCAAAAAGCGCACTGGCAATTGAAGGGTCTTCACAACAGTCAAAAAAGCCAAAAAAGCCCACTTTGTCGCCATACCAGTCATTGTGAGTGCGGTTAATGATAGCGGCAATTCGCCCTACAGGCACACCATGCCTGAACGCGATGAACGGCAAAAGCTCGCCGTGTTTTCGCGAAGGCGACTGTGGACTAAAGATCCTGCGAATACTCCCCGGAAACGGGGGAACAAAACATGGATTGTCCCGATGGAGAATCTCCGGAACTGTCTCGAAAAGTTTTAAGTGTTTCTGAGTGGTGCAAGCTAAAATCGTAACCATTGTTTGGCCGTTTTTTCGTTTCCTCTGTATATGCCACATCTTCAAAAATGCCAAGCTCCCGGCCTAATCGGGCAAAGGTCTCAAGCACATAATTCAACTCTTCATCCGCGTGGGTGGCCATATAGCTTGTGCGCACGATGGCTTCCCCGTAGCGAACCGCTGGATAAACCGCTGGAGTAGCGAATATCCCAGCCTCAAAAAGTTTCTGAGCAAATAAGAATGCCTTTGATTCGCTGCCAATGAGGATGGGAACAATCGGCGTCTTTGAGGTTCCGATATTAAAACCGATAGAGCGAAAACCCTCGTGCATTTTGCGAGTATTTTTCCACAAACACTCTATGCGCTCGGGTTCTTGCCGCAAAATCTGGAGTGCTTTCAGTACACCGCCCACTACAGCAGGAGCAAGCGAAGCGCTAAATATGAGGCATCTAGCCTTATGCTTCAGATAGTGAATGACGTATTCGGGACCTGCCAGAAACCCCCCCATCGATCCAAGGGATTTAGAAAAAGTGCCCATTAACAAATCCACTTCCGAGTTTAAGCCAAAATGGTGGGCTGTTCCCTCGCCTCGTGATCCAAGAACACCTAAAGCATGGGCTTCATCGACATAGACCCTCGCATTGTGTTCCTTGGCCAATGCAACAATCTCTGGAAGAACGGTGATGTCACCGGACATGCTGAAAACCCCATCCACCACAATGAGTTTCCCGGCCTCCTTGGGAATATGATTTAAACGTCGCTTTAAAGAAGCAATCGAGTTGTGAGCAAATGGGACGGTTTTTGCGTTCGACATAAAACAGCCGTCAATAATGCTGGCATGGTTTTCACGATCGCAAAGAATCTGGTCCCCCTCTTCGCAAAG
>JACQOU010000016.1 GCA_016207775.1 Deltaproteobacteria bacterium | reverse complement strand
TTTGTACTCTGTTCAAGTGACATGTGATGCCACGAGAACCAAATCACTAAGCGTCCCGAGCTTGAGACCTTTGAAATTCCTGTGCAGCCTAAAACAAATTCCGAGATTGTTCTTCCTGCGCCCCAGGAACCAAAGAACAAACTTGTCTGATTAGATTGCAAAATGAGGGAAAAATTAAACTTAGAAAAACATTCGCGGTAACTATTTTGACCTTTATTCTTATGTCGGTACTTACAAGTTGCGCTACCAGCGGAAAGGCGACACTTCTTGGTATGGGTATTGGCGCTGGAACGGGAGCTGCTATTGGCGCCTTTGCCGATCCTGGACCGAAGGGCCGAGGACGCATCCAAAATGTCTTTATTGGAGCTGCGGCTGGAGGTCTTTTGGGAGCAGTTACCGGCTATTTTGCACATGAAACAGGCCATAAAAGCGAAAAGGGAAAAAAGGATGTCGAGAAAATAACTTCCTCTTTCACCGGCGAGCCCGGGCAACCTGTACTTCTTCCACCAAGAGTGGAAGCGAGATTTGTTGATGATCAGATACGCGGCAATGTTTTTGTTCCAGGGCATTTCGAATACTTCATTATCGAAAACGCAAAATGGGCTCGCTAAGTGAAAGCCTTACAAGGAAACAGTCAACCGTTCTTAAGTACATTGCAAAACATGGCCTTGCAGGCCCAGACGAAATCGGAAGGAAGTTTTGGACAAGATTAGACACTCACAACCATTTCACACTGCTACGCCAATTGACTCGTCTTGGACTTATTGAGCGGCTATTTGGAGATTCGCAGGCTTTACTTGGCTACCGGCTTACCAGAAAAGGACTGCAAACACTGAGTGCCAGTGGCGAGCACTGCCACCCAGCTGGGACACGAGCGAGTTACCGAACGACCTTTGAACACGACACAATAGTCAGGCTGGTGCGGGAGATTGTCGAAAGTAGCCCCCTTGTTAGTTCCTATTGTTCTGAGCCCGTGGTCAGAAGCATCCTTGCAAAAAGGCATGGGCATCAGGAAAAAAGGGACGAACGCTACAAAGTTCCGGACGCACTCTTCATTCTAAAGACGGAGCGGGCTGAGCTAAAAGTGGCCCTGGAAGTTGAAATAGCAGACAAGTCGGAAGAGCGATGTAGGAAATTATTTAGGCTTCTTGTGACAAGCTCTGACTGGGATGTGGTCTTTCTCATCGTGAAGGAAAATAAGAGCCGGTTGCGACTTGAGCAAATCCGGAGCGATGTGCGACAGAAAGATGCGCTTGTCCGATTATGGAGAGAAAAAAACGGAATCTACTTTGCTTCACTTGAAGATATTCTGAAGCTGGGCCTTACAGCATCGTTAACAGGTGAAGGAAAGACTTTCAGCCTAAAATCATTGGAAGCGGAAATGGACGAAAAACGGCACAAGGTTTAACGGAAAGAAAAAAGTTAACCCGGATGTGTTAATTTTCTCAAAAATAACTAACACTGGTTTTTCCGTAGAAGTAGCGGATTTCACAGACCGCCGCCGCCCCGCTCAAGCCTCTAACTTCCTCCTAGTCGCGCCTGACCCCTCCCCCCCCAACCAACACATGTTGGTGGCGAGGGGTCAGGCGCTGGAGTAAGTCGCAAGTCTTAAGCGGGGCGGCGGCTTTCGGGCATTTCGAGGACTGGACAAGAAAGAGAAGTGTCATTTTTAACTGGAGAAAACGATGGATACAAAAATTGCCCCAGCAAAAATTGTTATCGGAAAAGAGGTCGAGGAAAGTCTCATCCGGATGGTTCAACAAACCAATGATGGCTTTTCTGGCGGTCGGATAACGAAAAACGAGCTGGCCTGCTGGATCATTTTGCAATTTGAGAACACCTATTTTAAGGCGGCGGTTACAGACATTCGAAAGGCCCATTTTGACAAAGTGGTCTATCTCAGCTCGCTAGTTGAAGAGTTGAAGAAAGCTAAACGGGATGGTTCTCCTGAACCAAACCTCAACGAACTCTTAGCCCCCCTTTCAGTCAAAAATTCCTAAACAGCTGTTAGCTCAGGCCGTTCCCCCTTTTATTTTTACGTTAAACGAAAGGTTAGATTGATGAGTGATGGTAGTTTCAATCCTAGCAATACCCTGCCCTCAACTCTTTCACCCCTGTGCACGGTATCTGACCTCGCCACACAACTGAAGGTGCCTCGGCAGACCATTTACTATTGGGTAGAAAGAAACGAAATTCCATTCTTGCGTATTGGCCGGCATTTAAGATTCATTTCTGCCGATGTTTTTCGCTTTTTTGCTGAGAAAACTGCACAATCGAAACCGAATTGCAATAGAGGCCGAAGGCCGGTAGATAATGATGGTAATCGGTCTTTGACAATCAGAGCAACAGCCAGAACAAGAGACTTCACCTCCGAACTGGAGGAATGAAGTCATGGCAATATCAAAACGTGCGAATGGTTACTATCAGGCGCGTATCAAGGGACCTGACGGGCACATCATCGCGCGAACCTATCCCACAAAAAAGGAGGCGCAACAGCAGGAACTGCGTTGGAAGCAGCAGAAATGGGACGGAATTCTTGGAACAGCAGCGGAACGTCACATCACGCTCAATCAGTACTTTGATGAATGGTACAAAGACGTCACGGAAGAAACTCCCGAGCGTATGCGCTCCGGCTGGAGGAAGGGGCAAAAGCAAATGTATGACGATTACATCCGCCCCTTCATCGGAGACTGCCGGCTAAAGGAAATCCGACCCAACAATGTGAAAAGAATCCTTTGTGAAATGGCAAACCTTGGTAAATCCGAACAAACCCGACTTCATGTCTTTGGTATTCTTCGGAAGATGTTTGGGGATGCCATCGAGGTCTATCAGTACCTGACGTTTAACCCGGCACTGAGAAAACTCAAACCGACGGTCGCCCAGCAAGAAGCAAGGCATCTGAATCTGGAGCAAACCAGACGCTTGTTAACCCACGTGGAAGACAAGAAGTACGGTCTAGCCATTTGGATTCAGCTGTATTTAGGACTTCGGGTGGGTGAACTTCAGGCCTTACGTTGGGAAGAGGTGGATCTTGAAGCGGGTAGGATCACGATCCGAAGAACGTATGTCCGTAAGACGGAGACTTTTCGCGATTACCCGAAAGGTCGCAAGCAACACAGTCATAACCTTCCACCAGAAATCTGGGAGAAACTCATCGAAGCTAAGATGAACTCGAAGTGTGAGTTCGTAGTCACTTCTCCGCTTGGAAATCCTCTCCCCTATCGCTGGTACCTGAAGGCGCTGAATGACTATTGTAAGGAAATAAAAATTTCCGTTGTGAGTACTCACGGACTGAGACATTCGACATCAGAGCTTTACATGAGCCACGGAGCAACCCGAGACGATCTTCGATCTCTGTTTGCGCATTCATCATTGAAAGTCACCGAGCGTTACCTGCATGGAAAGGACACGAATCTTGAGAAAGTCACCAACGTGATCAATCTCTTCGGAAAATGCGTGACCCCAAAGCGACCCCTTAGCACACGCGTTGAAAAAATCGAAAAACAGGAGGTGTATAACTGATTGAAATGATTTAAAAAAAGGTCAGCGGGACACGGGGCTCGAACCCGCGACCCTCAGCTTGGAAGGCTGATGCTCTAGCCAACTGAGCTAGTCCCGCACTTTTTAAAAGCCTTTAAGTTACCGATACTTAGCATAAATCGTTTTCTCGGTCCACCTGTTTTTTTACCCTTTTGTGGACAGTCCGTGGACAGTTTTTTGGGTAGCAACCGGATAATCTTTGCCACGGAACAAGGAGGCGGCTGGTATTTGTGTATTTTTACGTATAAAATATATAATAAATAATGTACAATTACATAATAGGCTCTTGCAAGATGTTGTAAAAATACGTAAATAATTGGGAGGAGTCTTAAGATGCGATCCGTAGACCTGATTGCCCAAGCCCAGCTAGAC
>JACQOU010000095.1 GCA_016207775.1 Deltaproteobacteria bacterium | reverse complement strand
CGTTGATTGGGTTGGTTCTTGATTTTCCGTTTCGATGGACGATTACGCTGATCCCAGTTGCTATGATTCCCCTTTTTATTTTCTGCCTGGGGTGCAGCATATTGGTAGGTATTGCGACTGTCTATTTCAGGGATATGCAGTATTTGCTAAGTGTGTTGCTACAATTGCTTTATTTTGCAACCCCTATTCTTTACCCTTTAGAGATAATACCTGAAAAGTACTCACGTTGGTTGGCCTTCAACCCAGTGGTTCCAGAGCTACACTTATTTCAAAAATTAATCTATATGGGTCAAATTCCAAGCCAACAAGAGTGGGCGATTGCTTGGGCGGTGGCTATATTGGCATTAGTTGCTGGTGTTGCGGTTTTGCTGTTGCTAGAAGAAGACCTTGTTTTTCGGATGTAAATTATGAGTGCATTAGTCAACTTGAAAGATGTTTCCCTGCGCTTTCGATTGTACAACGGTTACTCAGGATTAAAGGAAGCTGCCATGCGTGTGCTATCTGCCCAGCGATGGCACAAGTTGCCCGAGCTGCGGAAGCGTGAATTTTGGGGCCTTAGGCATATTGATCTTCAACTTAAAGAGGGGGATCGAATTGGCATTATTGGCCAAAACGGTGCTGGCAAGAGTTCCTTGTTGAAGGTGATCAGCAAGATCTACAGGCCCACGGAAGGTGCTGTAACTGTTTCTGGTAGGCTTGCCCCCTTGATTGAAATTGGTGCGGGTTTTAATCCGGAATTATCAGGAAGAGAAAATGCCTACTTAAATGGGTCAATTCTTGGTTTGAAAAGAAGCGTAATTCAAGAACGATTGAATTCAATTATTGAATTTTCCGAGTTGTCTGATTTCTTCGACGTGCCAGTGAAATACTATTCTACTGGAATGCACCTGCGTCTTGCCTATACTATAGCCACTGAAGTTTCTCCTGATATTCTTATCCTGGATGAACTCTATGCTGGAGGTGACGCGGCTTTTATTGAGCGTGCCAGCCAAAGACTGGAGCGTTTTGTGAATCAATCAAAAATTTTGATTCTAGTCTCTCACAACCTTGAATATGTCGAACAATTCTGTAATCGAGCCATTGTCCTTCATCACGGCGAAATACGTGCCCAGGGCTTACCAAAGCAATGTATTGAGCAGTATCTTCACTTCTGTCAGGGTGACATGAACGCTTATGCATAAGGTTCCATGATAGACACTCTTAGGCGATTTTTCTGGCTATTGCCTCGACCAGTGAGAAAACCCTTACTTTGGGTGCGAAAGCTGGTCATTCCTTCCGCCTATAGGCGTTGGCTGCAAAGCGAGTATCCAGCCATAATTGCAAACAAGGATAAACTGGCGGCAAGTCCATTACCTCCGAATGCTCCGTCGATATCTCTGATCACTTTGGTTTATAATCCACAGCTTAGACATTTTAAGCAGTGTGTGGAGTCGGTACTCCGCCAGACTTACAAAAATTTCGAATGGATTATCGTATTAAATGCAGCTTCGAAGCCTTTACGAAATTATCTAGCCCAAATTAATGACAACAGAATAAAAACATTCTGTCCCCAATGCAATGTGGGTATTGCTATGGGCACTCGTTTGGCTGTCGAACAGGCATCCCGGCAATGGCTTGCATTTTTGGATCACGACGATTTTCTGGAGCCGACTGCCTTAGAAGCTGTTGCAAAGGCAGCAGCCTTTAAACCTGAAATAGAGTTTATTTACACCGATAATGATCATTGCGACGAAGTGGGACGAAAACATACTCCCATGTTAAAGCCGGGCCCTTCTCCGGAATACCTGACGGCTATTAACTACATCTGCCATTTTCATGCTGTAAAGCGGGAATCCTTTTTTGCGTGGGAGCCAAGCGGTAAAGAAACTGAAGGTTCGCAGGATTGGGATTTATCCCTCAAAGCCCTGGATGTGCCTTCGCGGGTTTGGCACATACCTCAAATTCTTTACACTGTTAGGCATCATCCCGGGCGTTTCTCATTAGCGGCCTTTCACAGCGACAATTCAAGTGCAGCGATTGCCATTCGAAAGGCCCAGGTCTGTTGTTTGGAAGGTTACCTGAGGAGGAAAGGTGCACAGAGTGCTTATAAACCGAGCTTCCGGGGTGGGTGTTATCGCTTTCAATTTTTTGGAAAAGTGCTTCCGTCTGTTACGGTTTTCTCTAAAGAGCCTTGTGAGTTCTACCCAGGTGCTCGTGTGCGGAGTTGCCAGTCCTTAAATGAACTTGTTGCCGGTGAATTACAGGAGCTCAGCACACCTTTTGTCGCTTGGGTTAATCCTCAGGTGGAAATTCAAACGAATGACTGGCTTGTCCAGGCCGTTGGGATGCTTTCCAGAGAGCCTTCTGTTGCAATGGTAGCCGGGTTCATTTCTGGAGTGGAGGGGCCGCCGCTATGTGTGCCAGGCTCGTACGGTTTATGTGCTCGCAGAGAAGTGAGTTCATTGCCAGGTTTGTGGTGGGTGGGGCGTGCTGATGTGCTAAAGAAAATTCTTCGACCACAAGTAGACTGGCAGACAGAGTTTTGCAGCCAAGTTCTGGAAAACGGATATAGACTGATTTTTGACCCCCACTTAAGAGCTGCTTTGATTTCTTCGTCGAGCGATTCGGTACGTTGCAATACCAGCTCATGCAATGAAAGACATGCCTAGGATTACAGCAAAGATCTGTTGAGCTGTAGGGATTACGGTTCTATGGCCGCTTCATCGGCACGAAGTGCATCCAAATAACCGCGATAACCGAATACCCGGTTTCTTTTGCCACCGGTCCTTTCCTCAAGGATCTTGAGCTCACACAAAATATCCACAGCTTTTCCAGCCGTCGGTTTGGTGGTCTTAAGGAGCTTCGTAACAGAGGAGATAGTCAGCACCGGATGATTTGGGAGTTCCTCAAGGAGACGTAGGGCAACGATAACCGTAGAACCGTGTCTGAGCAACCTCTTCCGGTCCGTCTCAAAAAGCCTAAAAATATTTTGAGCCGCCAACACTGCTTCTCTAGCTGTTTGGCAGACCCCTTCGAGGAAAAATTCCGTCCAACCTTCCCAGTCCCCATTCTGTCGAACGGCATCTAACTGTCTATAATATTCCTGTCGGTGTTGTTTAAAGAATAAACTCAAGTAAAGTAACCGGGCATCAAGTTGGCACCAAGCCTCAAGAAGAAGTGCGATAAGAAGCCTTCCCACCCGCCCATTTCCATCCAGAAAGGGGTGGATAGTCTCAAACTGGACATGGATACAAGCGGTTCGGACTAAGTCGGGGATATTTGTTTTCGGTTGGTGTAGGAATTTCTCCAGTTCCACCAAGCAACTCATCATTTCATTTGGCGGAGGGGGCACGAAATGTGCTTTGCCGGGGCGAATTCCGCCTATCCAATTCTGGGTGGTTCTAAATTCACCGGGAGCCTTCATCGAACCCTGTACTCCTCGCATCAGCCGTTTATGCAGTTCGCGGATAAGCCGGAGAGAGAACGGTAGCCCTTTTGGATCCAGCAATTGTTTTTTTCCATACTCCAGAGCATCCAAATAATTGCAGACTTCGATCACATCTCTGTTCGCCTGGAATTCCTCGGGAGCAGCCTCGAAATTCAAGAGATCAGATAAGGTGGCCTGGATCCCTTCAATCTGAGAAGAATAAACGGCCTCCTTTCTAACAAAGGCGTATGCAAACAGACTAATGTTCGGAACAAGCTCGAAAGCAATCCTCAGTTGAGCAAGATTTCGCTCTGCTTCAACTAATAATTTCTTTACTCCCTCAGAAAGAAGCATTTTTGCTCTCGGCGGCAAAGGCTGCGGCACAAAGGCTTGTACCTCTTCGCCTGCGACCGTACTCCTGATGTAAACTCCTGTTTCCTTGCCCATGTTATAAGTAAAGCATCTTTTACTAATAAAGTATACTAGTAAACGATCGTTTACTATCCTGTCGCGCTAGTAAAATTTTAGGATCCGAGTTAACGGCTACGTTTGTGAGTCTGGGCCAATCGGTAAGTGCCGATAGCAATCCACGAAACGAGTGACATACCTAAGACTACCGCGCAAATGAGAAACAGAAAGAAACGGGCTGAAGTCGGCGAGGCATCTCCGGGTTCTAGACATGCTCTCGGGCCCTTGCCAAAGTTACTGTTTATATGCTCCAGGAGGATTGCCTCCATGGCGAGTGGATAGGCCACAGTGCCGCCAGATTTGGTTTGAATGGACGTAAGGTACTTGATGAATTTATCCTGGCTGTTCCGATTGAACTTCTTAGCAATCAGTTGATTGATGCGTTCCTCAAGATCTTTTGGAATAAAGGCTTTTAACCACCGAGAGGGAAGAATACGCACTTGAATAAACCCCCGCTCAATCGACCGGGTTTCCAATTCAATATCTAATGCGAGTTGAATTCCAGAGATGCTCCACGAGACAAAAGACTCATACCTGAAAACAGTACCATTGCGCTCTTTAAAACGCAGTGAGGCTTTTTTAAACGGCACTGAACTGTCTCGCACTAATTCGAACGCTGAGCGATTGATAATACGAATTCTTCCCGAATTACTAATTGTGATTCCATTCAGGTCAAGCAAAATAGGAAAAACTGCGGGGTATTCCAATAGCGCGATGTGTTGTCTGGATTTTTCACTGATTGCAATCTCCAGATCGAGCGCCGACACGTTCGGTGCAAATGCCAGAGTGGCAAAAACGACTAAAGCACCAATGGGGCGACGAGAAGGAGCAAATCGTCGAATAGTTGCAGAAATCATTCGTAACCATCTTTGGCGGTTAACCCATGCCTTTGTCAATGCTTCATAAGTAAAATAGATACCGAAAACAACCCATAAGACATAGGTTGAAAAGAACAGTCGTGCGTCGAGAGAGCCCATATAGACGCTAACGTAAGCCATAACCACTGAGCGCAATAGCATGGACGAGAAAAAGATAAAACCGGCCCACTGAATTGGCGATGGGCAGCTTCTAGCCCACAACAAATACCAGAAGTGTACGATAAACCATGTTATTCCCCCTATCAGAACCCATTTATCTAGGAAACGATAAACTTTTACACTCCAAGGGCGCCAAGATGCGAGCGGGTTCTGCAGAATGGGAATGGAGGAATTAGGAATTTGCCATACTCTATTTTCTTCTTTGCCTACCGTAAGGAAATGTTTTTCTGAACCGGAAGCTCCGGCTTCGACTCCAAACTGTTTATCAGTCGCAATATCGGGATAGCGCAGCCAATAACGTAGGCTTGCGTGCAAGCTCGGAGAATAATTTTCCCAGGCCTGTTTCTCTGTTTTCAGCTCCGATGTCAGCGTGTCCACGTGATGAGTCATGGTGCTGAATTGTAGTTTTCTGGAATAGTCAATTTCGTCCCAGTAACGAGGTGGCTTTTCCTGTATTCTTATACCTCCCTGATACATTAAGCTAAAAGTTGTCCGCCACTCCTCAAGAAATGCTGCAAACCAACGCCACTGAAAGGGAGGCAAAAGTCCGGCGCCAGATTCGTGGCATATCAACTTCCCCTCTTGACAGCAGCGTCGAATTTCAGCAGCAGCTTTATAAAAGAACGACTGCGCTTCCGTGAGGTTCGGCGTCACTCCCGCCGTATAAGCTGCATCCTTGATCCAAAAAGGTAACCAGCCGTTTGTCCATTCGGAGCACACTCCGAAACGCTCGCAAGAATAGCTGTCGCGCGAAGGTGGGGGCAGTTTACTGATTACCGGAACAAGTATGGGAACGGCTCCTTTTATACGCTGAAGAGCCTCATTTGGTATCATGACGTGGCGGTTCTGTTTGGTAGTTGTCACGCTTCTCATGGCCGCTATGAGCCCTGGAAAGCCGCCTTCACTGAGTTCATGAAGAATAGGTAATCCATAATGTTTGTTTACGAACCGGCGGGCGCCCCATTGAGAAGTGCCCAGCACGAGCCACGGTACAAAAATCGTAAGCAAAACCTGAATAAGACGTCTGTTGTCGTGCTCATGACGCTGCCAAAAGAGTTTTAAACAAAGGATTGCATTGAAAACAACCATCGTGCCCATGAGAATTTTCTCATCTTCCCTGCAAAGCACTTCTAAAGAGAATGCTCCCGACAATAGAAGGATAGAAAGAGGAGAATATTGCTTTCGGTCAAAAGCATCTAGGATAAACAGCATGCTAGAAAAAATTAAGATGGATAAAGAGATAGCGAGAGGTTCTCTTTTAATACGAAACCATTCCCACTCGAACGTAACGGGGTTAAATACAAGGGCAATAAAAACAATAGCAACAAGAGCTGTGGGCAATTTTAATTTTCTCAATGCAGAAACCAAGAAAAAGCCGGCGCCAAAAAACAGCAAGTAAGAAGCAAAAAGGTAGGGAATCCCCAGCATTCGTACCCAAGCGATCCAAAACGATAAGCCTGGCAGCTTGAACAAAACCATCGAGCTATACGGGCCGAAGCCGTTTCCATTCAGGTAGTGAAATGCGCGTGTTGTGTAAAGTCCGTCGTCATGGGCTCTGGAATTGACCTCAAATCCCAAATCGGCACTCAGTGCCAGACGAAGAAGCAGAAGCGCACCAAGAAACAGCCAAAAGTACTTTTCAGATGTTTTGTCTTTTTCCATTTGCGCTAGA
Organism: Deltaproteobacteria bacterium; assembly: GCA_016207775.1. Classification (GTDB taxonomy): domain Bacteria; phylum Bdellovibrionota; class FAC87; order UBA2466; family UBA2466; genus JACQOU01. The sequence goes on along the minus strand of JACQOU010000095.1, from coordinate 2,355 downwards.
CCGACTTGCGAAGCGGATAATTAAACAGGTTTTTTGAACCTTTGCAAGTTTTGCGAGCCCGCCGACCATCCATTCTTGCAGCGCCGATCCAGCACACCAAAAATCAACAAGCCAATACAAACAAGCACGGTGGCGGAGGCTACCCAACAACAGAACACAAAAAGCCTGTCTTCATACCTGAATTCTATAAGGTTCAAACCTGTTTCAAGATAAACTGCGCGAAAGGCAAGGTTGGCACGGTAAATTTTTGTTTGCTTTCCATTCACAAGTGCTTTCCACTTAGGGTAGTAGATATCTGAAAAGAAAAGCAGGGCAGGACTTGCGAGTTGAACTTGCATTGTTACGGAGTGTGCGCCGTAGTGGTTAATACTCACCTTTTCCGGAGTGTCTGAATTCATAACTGAAAGTTTTACTTCATTCTGTTCTTTTTTCTCTAATATCACCGTGCGGCTAGGATTGAAATCGGGCGCTTTCATTTGTTCCACTATCTTGTCTTCATTGTCAGCAAAAAGCGCCTGTCGAACAACAAAGGCCCGTGGCAGGGCATTAGGATTTTCGTATATCCTAATTTCCTTATCATAGACCAGCTTTAAGATGGATTCTCTGGGCTGCTTTTTTAAATAGGAGTTCGTGAGTAGGTAACGAGTGTTGACCAAGGTTAGGTAGCGTGAGAGGTTGCCGTCCATATCGAAAATTTTCGCACTAGGTTCGGCACCATCAAAACGGTCGTTGACATCCTTATAAACAAACTCCCTGATGAATCGCTTATAATGAGACAGGACGAGGGCGTTCATCCATCTTACATCATCAATATCAAACGCACTGCTGTAGGGCGGATACAAAATGCCATCGAGGCCAAGGACACGGAATTTCTCTTTCTTGTTTTGAAGGAAAGTCAAATAAGGGGCAGTAGTAAAGGGATCATAACGACGGTTTCTTGTGTGCCAGCAATATACGGCTAGCTCGCAACCCACAAGAGCTACGATAAGGCAGGTGTACAATCGCGCCTTTAGTTGTCTCTTAACTATCATCCACGACAGTACGATAAAAAGCGTGACCCAACCCACGCCCGCCATAAGTAGCTTGGTTTGCCCTGCACCGATTCGCCATGTTTTATAAAGCAAACGATGTGAATAAACTGCTGCAAAGGCAACAAATAGCACAGCAATTGCATGACCGAATATCCGCCCAAAGCTGATTTCTTTGCAGATAATTCTTTGAGCACCGAACGCGGCTAAAATAGCAATGCTCATTGAAATTTCAGGCTGTAAATAGCGTGTATAAATTATGCGGTTGAAAACAGGAAGGTATGCGATCCATTGGGCTGGAGCAAATCCGCCTAGCTTTAGATATCCGAAAAGCGAGAAGATCAGAAAGAATAAGGCCGGTTTTTCCATCCGTTTTTTGATAGCAGCAAATGCTAAAAGGATTGGGATAAGCCCATGCCAGTTGCACCATAGTTCATAGTACTGACTTTTTAGAAAATCCAAAATGTATGGAAACAAGTCGGCATAAAAGAATGCAATATTATTTTTCCCGAGGCCCACACCGGGGGGGCGCGCATTTTCAGTGTTTAGTAGAAGCTCAAAACCGGGAGCAATCAACGGCAGTCCCATGATCATACCCAACAGATACGCTCCTGCAGTGAAGGCAATACGCTTACGAACTTGGATGCTCGAACTACAAAACTTTTCAAATTCATATGAGCGATAAACTGTGTAGATAAAGGGAAAAAGTAAGGTCAAAAACAATGGCACTGGGTAGCCAGATAGGCAACACACACCGACGGCAAAACCAAGCCAGCAACAACTTCGAACACTTGGCGCTCTCACAAGTCTTTCGCATAGAAAAAGTAACACGGGAATCATGGCAAGAACATCCATGAAGGAGAAGTGGGCGTACATTACTAATGAACCGGAAAGCATATAGCATAAGCCGCCAACTAGCGATGCACTCCAGTGAAGTTTTAGCGTGTTCAGATAAAGAAATGTGAAAACCCCTGCAATAAGGAACAAGACCAATTTGTAAACAGTCCACATTTCTTCTGAAGAGTTAAATAAAAGAATCAGCTTCAAAGGGAAAAAAGGCGATATCTGAAGATTATGGGCAAGAGGCGTTCCAAACATCTGATTGGGATTCCAAAGGGGAATTGACCCCTGACGAATCTCATCCAAAATCTTTTTTTCCTCAGAGACAATTTGCCATCCCGAGCCGCCGGGATCGCCGCCGTAGGTATAGTTGCTTGCAGGGGGAACGGAAGGATATCGCCAGGGTCCCCCGGATGTGACGCCCGCAACCACGGAAGAACGGATGGATTCTTTGTGAAAAATTACCCGAAAAAAAGCCAAAATTAGG
>JACQOU010000004.1 GCA_016207775.1 Deltaproteobacteria bacterium | reverse complement strand
GCGTTAACTTTTGCTACCGTCCTGCAGGAAGGTTGGCGAGTGGGAACAAGCTTTATTCTTCTTCCGCGCGTCAGAAAGTACAAAAAACGCTAGGGCAATCTAATGAAAAGGCTGGCCTGCCCATTTAGCGACCCGCGCCAATGTAACAAGCCTCACTTATTTGTTAGAGATCCGAGGAAATCATGACACCCCTTCCGATGCATCATGCAGATCCCGATACTGTCCCTATGAAGAGTTATAGGAACAAGACAGCCTTTCAGCTTTAAGATCGGAGGCCTCTTTTGGGCTTGAATACTATGTCACGTTATGACATACTATTGTTTGGTCGGCTATGAAGAAAGTGCACGAGACAGCAAAACTGGTTTTTCGGGAGAAGTTGTCATTGCAGAGCGGACTTCTTCGGGACGAAGTGATTTGGAAAATACCAAAGAGCGAACGATATCCGGAAGGCATAAGATATTGTTTGGCACTCGTTGATCCGACAGCTGAAAAGGTGTTGGTACTTTTCGACAACCACCATCCCAAAGGACACCACCGCCACTTCCAGGACGGGAGAGAAGAACCCTATCAGTTCGACACTGTGGAGCAATTGATTAAGGATTACCTTGCAGCAGTCGACCAGGAGGAAAGGAACCGTGAAAGTAAAAAAGATTAGAATAAAATCGAGGGAAGATTCTTCTAGGGATCTTCTCAAAGTGGCTAAGGCTTTGGATCGAGGAGAAACTCCAAAAAGAGTGTCCGGTGAGTATTTTGAATCCCTCGATGCAGTTCGCACTATCCTGACTGACAAGAGACTGGAGTTGTGGCGAACAATTCGCGATCAGAAGCCGGATTCGATTTCCACTCTTACAAAAATGGTCAACCGTAATTTTAAGGCCGTTTATCGAGATCTATTGCTCCTCCAGAGTGTTGGGCTTGTCACATTTAGGAAAAGCAAAGGAAAAAGAGGAGACGTTCAATCGCCGATTAGCCTCGTCGATGAACTGCTATTGGCGGTGGCTTGAATTGCAGTTTCTCTGTCCTGCGCCCCATTCCACAGGTTCAGCATTTTTCCATCATAATGTTGTGGCACGATACCAAGAAGCGCTGCCTTGCTTGGAGGGATCCTATGAAAACACTTACAATTCTCACTTTTATATCTTTTCTGTTTATCGGGACTGCTGTTGGTGCCGGCCCAGTGGGTAAGATGAATATAAAACCTGGAGCCAAAAATGTGGCACCCCGGGGCCTGCCTTCGGCAACCCAACCCGGGAGCAAGGGGTTTGAGCCCGTCGCCTTTGCACCAAAACCACAGGGGTTTGAGCCCGCCACCTTTGCACCAAAACCACAAGGGTTTACGCCGGAAACATTCGCGCCGAAACCGCAGGGGTTTACGCCGGAAACATTTGCGCCAAAACCACAGGGGTTTGAGCCTACCTCCGGTATACCAAGAAGATAAATACGCTCCAGCGACTGTTGAAGTTGAATCTAGGGGACGGCTACTCTTTTTGGAGTAGAGCCTCTACCTGTTTGTGAAAAGGAAAGCACTTACATAGGTTGGCAAGCGAGCGAACCATCGGTGCGAGAACAGTCTCCTCCTTCTCTGCTTTGAGTTTCCCCAGCAATAGGTTTGCAGCCTCTATTTCAGTCAATTGGCCAAGTGCCCACGCGCTTGAAGCTCTCATTAGGTTATTCTCGCTTTCGAGCATCTTCATCAGTTCATCAAAAGCTTCTTTTGGCCTATGCGCGTGCAGAGCAAGCGCTGCATTGGCTCTCGCACGGTTGTTTTTATCAGAAAGATGGTCGTAGAAGCATTGGCTTACGATGGGGTCAGGTGCATTTTTCTGAGAACATTTCCAAAGTGCCTCGATAGCATTGGCTCTGACTCGTCCATCGATATCCGTTGTTGCGGAAAGCACCTGGGCCTGTCGCTCAGGAAAATCCCATTGCGCAACTTGTGTAACGATGGCTGCCCGAACACGTTCATCCGGGTCTGCCAGCATTGAAATAAGTTTTCGAATGGCTGTTTCATCCACTGGCATTCCCATTTTGCGCAGGTGGGACAATGCCATGAAGCGGATCCAGGCGTTTTCGTCGTCAAGAGCAAATACCAAAAAAGGGATTGCGGCTTGTGGCCCTCTTGTGGGGCATGTTTTTACAACTTCCGCACGTACCGTCCAATCCTTATTCTTAACCAACGACCATAGCAAGTTATCTGCTTCAGCAGACGTCCAGCGGATGAGCGCTTTGATCGCCTCTACAAGGATCAGTTGATCTTGGTTCTTTCCTAAAAGTTTCTCCAATGCTTTGAAGTCATCCGCATTATTAGTAGGAACGAGCTGCGCGACCCGCCAAAGCCGGCTGATTGTCTCAACTTTATCGTCAGTCTCCACCGCAGTGGCGCCGATGGTCGGACGTTCCACCAATTCGTCTTTAACAATAAGTCCGTCCACTAAGTGCAGAATGCGTTTGGAATAGTTGGCATCTATTGCAGAGTGGGTAACCTGAATGACGGTGTGGCCCGCTAAGTTAAGTTTTTGCAGCAGCGCCATGATTTCATGGCCCGTTCGCTTATCGAGGGCACCTGTTGGCTCGTCTGCAAAAATAAAAGAGGGCTCGTTGACCAGTGCCCGTGCAATCGCAACTCTCTGCTTCTGTCCGCCAGACAGTTGGTTAGGCAGGTGATTCATTCTGGCTTCGAGTCCTACGTTCTTTAAACATTCAGTCGCTCGGTCCCGCCGGTCCCTCGGGCTGACCCCCGCATAAAACAGCGGCAATGCCACATTGTCCACTGCACTGAGTCCGTCAAGCAGGTTGAAATCCTGAAAGACAAATCCAATCTTACGGTTACGGAGTTTGGCAAGTTCGGACGTCTTCATGCTGGTGATTTCTTGCTTGTCAATCCGATAAATGCCAGAAGAAGGGGATGCCAGGCAGCCAAGGATGGATGACAGAGTGGATTTTCCAGAGCCACTCGGGCCCATGATCGATACAAATTCTCCCTCGCCGATAAACAAACTAATTCCCTTGAGGATCGTAGCGGTCGCTTCCCCTTGGCGGAAACTCTTCGTAATGTTTTCCATTTCAATCATTGCGTACCGTCACACCGTCTGGAAAATCTCCCAGTGAGTTTCTGAGAATAGCCAGGTTCCTGAGCAGCTCGATTCGAGCATTCAGTTCGGTGATTCGCGTATTATTCAGCTCAGTCTGAAAGTCGAGAATATTTCTAATATTACTTTCTCCGACTCTAAATTTTTCAAATTCTGCGTGCAGTTTCTTTTCGCTAAGCTCTTTAGCAAGTTCGCTTGTTCTTAATTTACGGAAAGAAAAATCAGCGCTTTGAAGCGAATTAGAGACTTCTTTTGTAATCTGGTTATTCAATTGCTCCAAGCTCAGTTCCGATCGGAAAAAAGAGATTTTGGAAAGACGGTAGGAACTCTTGTCCGAATCGTTGCCAAAAGAGTAACTCATCTCCACGCCTACTGAGTATTGCGGGTCTTTCAATTGCGTGGCCGTAGAGAAAGCCCTCCCAAATGCATCGTCCGTTGCGACAAAACCGTAGGCTGTTTTGAGATCCACCTTGGGGAGCACGTTCGAATAGGCGCTTTGTACGTCAAGTTCCGCTTTTTTGTGACGAAGCTGGGCTGAAAGATAGTCCGGACGCTGGCGCTTTGCTAAATCGAGTGCTTGCTGAACGGAAATTTGAGGAGGCTTCGGAACGTCTTTTATCGAATTGGGGTCCGGATAAAAAGGCAGCTCGTTGCTTCGGACAGCCATAATATCCATGAGTGCCTGCCGAGCCGTTGCCAAGTCGTTTTGGGCTGCCAGAAGTTCGGTCTCATCCTGCGCCACTTGGAGCTCGGTTTTTACAGCTGAAAGCTTATCGGCCTCCCCGGCGGCTATCATGTCTTTAATGTCAGCGCTGAGCGCTCTGGACGATTTCAGTGCCTGCTCTCGCACCTTTGCTTGAACTTGTTTTTGCAAAACATCGTAAAAAGCCTGTTCCCCCTGCAGTAATGTGGTTTGTACCGTTGATCTTAGCTGTATCTTAGAAAGTTCCAGATCAATGTCAGCTTTAGTTTTTGGTATCCGACCCTGGAAGAAAACTGAACCCTTCAAGAGGCTTAAAGTGGCATTGAGACCCATGGAAACCGTGCCCGTTGGAGTGGTGATATCCTGTGTGAGGCTCGTTCCATCTGTGATTTTGGGGAGGTCAAAGCCGTAGTTCAGACCCCAAGTCGTGTTTCCAGCGATTGACACGCCAAATGTAAAAGCTTTGGAGTAAGTCGGTATGCCGTACGAATTGGTTCGGCTGGAAGTATAGGAGGTTGAAACCATTGGCTTGGGCCAATAACTGTCATAGACAAGCTGAAAGCGATCTTTTTCTGATTCGTAATCTTGCCTTGCCATTTTGATTGGCAAACCTTGTTTTGCGATGGACGTAAACAGTTCCCGCTTGCTCAGCAGCCGCTTAGCGTCTTTGGGCACGGAATAGATATCGACGGGAACCATGAGTTCTTCGAAGCGTGATTTGCGAAGAGCATGTCCGTTTTGGCATGTACCAAAAAGAAGGATCAGAATAGCGAGCTTGTTCATAAGTTTCCCATCATGCAGTGAAAGGCCCAAGCAATCCCAACACGAAACCATCAGTTCGAAACATCGATAATGACGTATTCGTTTTCCGTTAAGCCCGATGTTATTTCTGCTTCCTCATCAGTTCTTAGACCTACATGAATTTGGCGTGGTGTTCCGGCTGATTTTTCATCGGCCGAAGCGACAACAAACTCTTTGCCATCTAAGTATTTGAGTGCGACCACAGGAATCGTAAGAGCATTGTCCTTTTTCGCGTACACGACTGTGGCCGTACCGCCGAACCCTTCTTTAATTATCCGCTTGCCAGCATCGAATCCAATGACGGCATCATAATATTTTAAGCGGCCTTGCGGTTCTGCGCTGTTGATCGCTAGTTCGAGAACGCGTCCTTGAATGACTTCGGCTGACAAGGCGTCTATCTGAATCCAGGCAGGTGTCCCAATACTTAACCGATGGATGTGATTTTCTTCGATTTTGATCCATAGAGCGAGGTGGTTGGGATCTGAGATAATGCCGAGAAGTTGTCCTGCATTAATTTCGGATGCCCCCTGACCCTCCAAAGCAGCGAGCGTACTGATGGTACCGTCCATCGGCGCCCGATAGTCTGATGTTTTTAACTGATCTTCAGTTTCCTGCAACTCCCGCCTGGCCTTCTCAAGTTCCAATTCCTTGCTTTTCAGTTCGTTTGAACTGAGTTGATATTCCTTTTGAGCTTCGTCGTATTCCTTCTGCGAAATGATGCCTTTTTCGAACAAACCCTGTTTGCGCGACGCGGACCGAGCATTATGGGAATACTTCGTGTTGGCGGCTTGTAGCTCGAGCTGTAGCGCATTGAGCTTGTCTGTGAGCTCTCTTTTCTTATTTTCCTGTTCAGAACGGTCCACTTCGATCAGAAGCTGTCCTTTGCGAACCGGTTGAAAATTCTTTACCAGCACCCTGGCTATTTTTATTTTTCTTTCAGCACGGAGTTCCATGCGGCTGGCCGAACGGACAATCCCCTTCCATGATAGTTTTCCTTCAAGAGTCGAGCGTCTGACTGGAATATGGGCAGAAGGTGAAGATCCGTCTTCTGCTTTCTTGGTACACGCGACCACCATCATCAGAGCAATAAGGGCAAAAACAATGTTTTTCATTTCATACCTCTCCCTCGACTTTTACCCCCTAAGGGCTTCATAGGGTTCCAGCCTTGAGGCGCGGACAGCCGGAAGAAGTCCGAACACAACTCCGGTCAAACTTGCAAATCCCAGAGCTAGTAAAATGGTGGGCCAGGTGATGACCGCTTCCCACTGTCCCAGCATCTGCGCGACTTGGTGACCAAAAAGCATTCCAACGCAAATGCCGATGGCTCCTCCAAAAAGGCAAACGACTACCGCTTCAATGAGAAATTGGGCGAGAATATTGCCGTTTGTCGCACCGACCGCCTTGCGGAGTCCGATTTCTTTCCTTCTTTGGGTGACTGACAGCAACATGATGTTCATGATGCCGACCCCGCCTGTCAGCAGACTGACCAGTGCCAGGCAAATCCCTACCATGTTCTGCTTGCTCCATATGTCGGTTGTTCTTTCGATGGCCTCTTTGGCATCTGAAATATGGAGACCCTCTGCAAATCGTCGACTTAGAAGGCCACGGACAACCAATTTGGCGTCAGCGGCCAGGTCATCCCGAACCAGGGTTGCGATAATAGCGGAACTGAGCGACTTATTCGGAACGATTTTAGAGACGGTGTTTTTTGGGATGAAAACCGCACTGTCGACCAGTTGACCAAGCTGCCCGCCTTTTTCACGCAAAGTCCCTACCACAAGGAATGATAGCGTTAGCTCGCCGGTGTAGAGATAAATGTATTGGCCTACAGGGTTTAACTTTCCGAATAATTCTTTCCGAATTTGGCTTCCAATAACAGCCAGTGGCTGGCTGCGGGTATCATCCAGGCGATCAAATGTCCTGCCACCCACTAAATCCAATTTCAGTGCGGAAAAGTAGGAAGACTCTACGCCGTTGAGTTGGATGGATGCCAGTTTAGCTTGGTACCTCGCCTGAGCTTCGGCTGCGTGGTAGAACATTGAGCTGGATTCGAACTGTGAGCAATATTTTTGCAACAGGTCTCTTTCGCGTTCGCCCAGTGTTATGGAATTAGGACCTTCCGTCCAAATGGTTACGAGGTTTGTTCCCAGCTTTGCGAGTTCCCGCTTAATGAATTGGCTGGCTCCCTCATTGCTGGCCAAGGTAGCAATGACAGCGCCCGTTCCAAAAATAATCCCAAGGACCGTGAGGGCGGATCTTAACTTGTGAACAACGAGATTGCTTAGTGCAACTTTAAATAGTCCGATCCAAGAGAGCATGGATGCGACCCAAGACGTGAAATTAGATTACAAACCAGTAATTGAAGGTGCCTGCAGAAAAAAATGCCTATGTTCTTATTTTACCAGATCTTTCTTTTTTCTTTGGAGGCGATGCGGCACTTACAGTGGAAGTCGAACATGAGTGTGGTAGGAGGCAAATTGAGTGAGAAGGTTGATGAGATTAGAAAGATTTTCTTCAAAAATGTTCAAGACATGCCATTGCGTGAGCCGGATTTGTTCGGCGATGGATAGTGCCTTCTGTTCCCACGACTTCAGCTTGGCCGTCTTGAGGTGATTCAATAAGGCGCACTGTTCGCAGAACAACCCTCCGGCGGGAAGGTCAAAGTAACAATCAGCATTCAACTCCACTGTACATTGAACACAGAGCCTAGACTGTGGCTGCAGGCCTAACTGTGTCAAAAATTTAATTCTAAAGAGAAGATCCAGTCTTTCAGAATGCTGTTCGGAATTCTTTTCTAGTAAGGCAAGACTTTGCCCCAGCAGGCTGTAGATACCAGGCATTGGAGTGGGATAATTGGCGAATTTTTTTGTCCATTGTATCCATTTCCCAGCCGTCAATAATTTTCCAAGGCTTTCCCGGATTCCGGCAAAACAATTCAGCACGACGAGCTCGTTCAAGTACGGTCTTTCCTTAGGGTCGCCTTTGATAAAAATTTCGTCATGGCAAAAAAGGTCCAGGCCTCCGACATACCGGCGTTTGCTCTTCCGGGCAGCTTTTGCAAGCACCGTGATGACTCCCCACTGTTGGGTTAGAAACTGAATATAGCGGTCGGATTCGCCAAAGCTGGTTACCGATAAGACAATGGCCTTTGATGTATTAACTTTTGAAAAGGAACGCATGCTTTGAGCTCAAGTCTGTACGAACGAGTGTGGCGCACGCTTGAATCGGAGGTAAATGATTCCTCCAATAAGACTAAACATAATATTGTACATTTGAAACAGAGTCGCTAAAGCCCCCCCTTTTTCTGGGTTGGGAATACCAACCCACTGAAAAAGCGTAAAAAAGGCTACCTGTCCGACTCCTATGCCACCAGGCAAGAGCGGGATGGCAGAAACAGTCAGCGCAATCGGGACAATAAAAAAATATTTTGAAACACTCATGGTAATGCCAATGGCACTGCCTTCAATGCTGCAAAAAATATTGGTTGCTAGGATAGAGGTAGCAGACAGAGCGACGGCAAAGGCGATGGTCGGCAGCTGTTTTTGGTAAAGCAGGGTGGCATCGATTATTTTTGCCACGCTCTTAAACCTACGCAAAAAATCGAAAAATCTTCCCCTGCTTGAAAACCAGGGCGAAAAGAAAAGGATAAGCGCAGCAAACGAGCATACGGTAAAAGTCCAAATAATGTAGCCCAGTAATTGCAGTTCCTTTCTTCCGTCAACCCAACGGTGATAAATAGCAAGCGTTCCGGCAGCATAAAAAATGATGACCGAAAGACCGATGATCCGGTCAAGAAGTACTGTAAAAACTGCCTTTGTTTTCCGTTGGGGTTCGTGGCCAATCACATACCACGCTTTAACCAAGTCCCCCCCGACTGAACCGGGCATAAATGTATTAAAAAAATTACCAATCATAGTGAGCTGAAATAACTTGCCGAATGACAAGGAAAGCCCCTGTGCCTTTACGAGCAGGTACCAGCGTGTGGCACAGCATAAAACAGTAATCGATAGGAAACCGAGCCCAATGGTCACGTTACTGGGTTTAAAAATAATTTCACCCAGGGACGTGAAATCGACCATCCGTGAACTGAGTACGTACCAGACCACGCCTCCCCCAACGAAGGCCTTGATGACAATTTTTATGGCATTTTTCATGCCGTGGTTAGTTTGACTTAGCATGGGGCGCAGTTTAAATTCGTTTTAGTTATCTCTCAATAAAAAAGGAACCCTAAAAGAGGCTATACATGAGAATTGGCGTTCTGGGAACTGGCTATGTTGGGCTTGTTGCCGGGGCTTGTTTTTCTGACTCCGGTAATCACGTAACGTGTGGGGATGTCGATCGCGAAAAAATCTCGCGGTTACAAAAAGGCATCATCCCCATTTTTGAGCCTGGGCTCGAGGAAATCGTTGTCCGTAATCTCAAGGCGAAACGATTGGTCTTCACATCGGAACTTTCAGATGTGATTTCGAAGGCTCAGGTCATTATTATTGCGGTGGGTACGCCCCCGGCCGAAGACGGTTCCTCCGATTTACGCTACCTGTTGGGAGCCGTTCAAAATATCCGTAGCTATTTAACCGGCGATGCGGTGGTTGTAATAAAAAGTACGGTTCCGGTGGGTACGGCAGATAAGGTGGTGCAGCAGCTCAAGGGAATCAGGCACAAGGTCTCGGTAGTATCCAATCCCGAGTTCCTTAAGGAGGGCACTGCCGTTAATGACTTTCTGAGGCCTGAAAGAGTCATTCTGGGGTGTGAGGATGAACGGGCTCGTCAGACCGTTGCCGATCTTTATGCTCCTTATGTGCGTTCGGGCAATCCCATTCTTTATATGAGCAATCGGTCTGCCGAGTTATCAAAATATGCCGCAAACACTTTTTTGGCGATGAAGATTTCGTACATTAATGAGTTGGCAACGATTTGTGAGAGAGTGGGGGCAAACATTCACGATGTTCGCAAAGGGCTCATTACCGACAGTCGTATTGGTCACAAATTCCTATACCCCGGATGCGGTTATGGCGGCTCGTGTTTTCCAAAAGACGTGCAGGCCTTGATTCAACTGGGCAAGGAATACGATTTAGGGCTCGATATGTTTTCCGCTGTGCATTCGGTCAATGAACGACAGAAACGAGTGATTTTTGAAAAAATCAGCCGACATTTTCATGGGGAGCTGAAAGGTCGAACCATCGCGATCTGGGGGCTTTCCTTTAAGCCAATGACTGACGATATGCGTGAGGCGCCCTCCGTGACGTTGATTGATCAATTACTGGCTCACCAGTGCAAAGTCAGGGCCTACGATCCAGTGGCTACTGGGGAAGCCAGGCGGCTTTTTGAGAACAAGATTGAGCTTTATGAAGACGGCTACGAAGCCATCGATCACGCGGATGCCCTGGCAATCATGACTGAATGGAACGAGTTTCGAAACCCTGATTTCGAGCTTCTGAAGAAAGGACTTAAGAGCGCGGTGGTGTTCGATGGAAGAGATTTATATTCACCCGAAAGCATGGTAAGAAACGGCTTTACTTACTATTGCATAGGGAAACCGGATCCGAAATGATTACTGTCGGTAGATATCTAGTAACGGGAGGTGCTGGCTTTATCGGCTCGCATCTTTGTGAAGCCCTGTTGGCACACCAGTGTGAAGTGATTTGTGTGGATAACTTCCTCACTGGCCGCTCTGAGAACATACGTCCTTTGTTGCGAAATCCGAATTTCGAGCTGTTGGAGCACGATATTATTGAACCCATCAGAATTTCTGGAGCTCTGGCCGGCATCTTTCATCTTGCGAGCCCGGCAAGTCCGGTTGATTATGCCAAATTCCCGATCGAAACGCTCCGGGTGGGCGCATTGGGAACCGATAATGTCTTGCAATTAGCAAGGCAAACGGGATGTAAAATACTGGTCTCTTCCACTTCAGAGGTTTACGGCGATCCCCTGGAGCACCCACAGAAAGAAACGTATTGGGGCAATGTCAATCCTATCGGTCCTAGAGGTTGTTACGATGAGTCCAAGAGGTATTTAGAAGCATTGACGATGGCCTACAGGCGAGTGCATGGAGTCCGGACTTGCATCATTCGGATCTTCAATACGTATGGTCCTCGGATGCGGTCGGACGATGGCAGGGTAGTGCCGAACTTTTGTATACAGGCCCTTAAAGGGCAGGCCTTAACCGTTTTTGGGGACGGGACTCAGACACGGAGTTTTTGTTATATAGACGATCTTATCGATGGAATCCTAAGAATGTTTATGGCGGATGATCCGGGTCCTGTGAATCTGGGCAATCCGTCTGAACTGCCGATCCTTGAATTTGCCAAGCGTATTATTGCATTTTCCGGTCGCAAGCTCGACATCAGCTATTTGGCCCTTCCAGAAGATGATCCCAAAACCCGCTGCCCCGATATCACGAAGGCCGCTACCTTGGTGGGATGGAAGCCAAAGGTGGGGTTGGAGCAAGGCTTGAAAAAGACAATGGAGTACTTCCAGGCCCGACTCCAACAAGAAAATCGTGCTTCGTAGGTTTCTCAGCTTACAAAGGATCCTGTTCGCGCTTTATGTTCTTTCGCTTGCGACCAGCATGTCTGGTATGGAGCTGTTCTCCACGTTGCTTGCCTTCAGTGTTCTTTGCTTATTAATTGCGCGCAAAGGAATAAGGAGCACGGAAAAGCTGCTTCCGCCCTTTTGGAAGCCCATGCTTGCATTCTTGCTGGTCGTGTTGGCCGGAATCATTTTGGGTGAAGCGACTGTACGCGAGAAGTTATATGACATTGGCAGAATGCGCTTCTTCCTGCTTTACGCCGTATTATTCTATTATTTTCATTATTTTTCGGACAATTACGGTTGGCTCAAGGTACTGTTTGTTACCACCTTGTTTGTCGCAGTCTATGGTATTTGCCAGCATTTCATTCCCTTGGATATTTTTCGTCCGGCAGGAAAGAAGATTGTCCTCTATGCGATCGATGATCAGAAGCTCGGTTCCCTGGTCTTAGGGACTTTTAACCACCACCTTACTTTTGCGAATATTTATCTGCTTTATGCGGGATTGTTCCTGGCGCTCGGTTTGTTTTATTTCCCCGCGAAGAAGTGGCTTCTGCTCCACGGTGCCTTGCTTTGTTTGTTATGCATCTGGACTGAAAGCCGAGCGGCTTGGATTGCGACCCCTGTTGTTGTGGCAATAGTTGCTTCGGGAAAAAGTAAGAAAGTGGGCCTGATTGCCCTTGCTTCAGTCATAGGGGTTTTGCTGGTTGTGTATGCCACCGATAAGGGCTTCCAACAGCGTTTCCAGCGCACGTTTATTCAGCAGGACGATTTTTATAATCTGGGCCCGAGAACTCGTCTTTGGATTGCGCAGTGGCACATGTTCAAACAGCATCCGATACTGGGAGTGGGGTGGAATAATAATGAACGCCAAGCGAAACAGTACGTCGATAAATTATTTCCAGAGATCCGTGAGCGCTTTTATGGCCATGCCCACTCAACGCCGTTACAGATTCTTTCCACGACGGGCCTCTTGGGTTTTGGGTGTTATCTGTGGCTTTGGGTTGAAATATTCTCGACGCTTTCTCAAGCACTGAGGAAAATAACCAAGCGCAAAATCGAGTGGTGGCTCGCACTGGCACTCTTAGGCGGTTTTTTCGGCTTTCATATCCAAGGACTAACGCAATGGAACTTCGGTGATGCAGAAGTTACCCATAATCTGGTCTTCTTCTGGGCTGTGCTGGCTGCACAGGTGCATGTGAGAAATCGCACACCTTAGGCTACCGCACCACATCGCTGAGAGTTCAGTAAATGCCCCTTGTGTTTATTACACTATCTGGTATAATGTAATAGTTTGGAACGACAATGATTCGCAACTTTGCTAATAAGGTGGCCAACGAAATATGGGAATCGGATAGGTCGAAGGCCATGCCACAAGAGTTATGGATTCGATCTAAGGCACTTTTGACCATGATGCATGCAACCAGCAATATTAATGATTTGAAGATTAAGGGACGGCCTCCTAATATTCGTCTTCACAAGCTTAAAGGAGACCGAAGAGACGAGTGGAGCGTTACGATAAAGCTGCCTTGGTGCATTACATTTAGGTTCAAGAGTGGTGAATTCTTGGATGTGAAAATTGAAAATTATCACAAAGGGTGATGTATGATTATTAATTCAAAACCAATGCATCCAGGTTTGGTTCTGAGCGAGGTTTATTTGAAGGAACTTGGCTTCAATCAATCACAGTTTGCCGAGAAGTGTGGATGCTCTGCTCGCAAAATAAACGAAATTGTGAATGGCAAGAGAGCAGTTTCGGCAGACTTTGCCCTTATCCTGGAAAAAGCACTTGGAACAACGGCTGAGATGTGGGTGCGAATGCAAGCAGAGTATGATCTTTGGTTGGCAAGAAAAAGAGCCGCTTAAGCCATGAGTTAGCAACACTTCTCCATTGTCTTGCAATTAACGATCTGGAGGCATTTCAGGACATACTGATTGCCCATTTGAAATATGCTTCAAAGAGCGACCTTGTTCGCAAGACTAAATTAGGGCGCAGAACGATTTATGATCTATTGGACTCAAGGAAACGCTTTAATCCGACAATTTCTACGATTGGTCCGCTCTTAAAGGCGTTAGGTCCCTAATTCTCTCGGTGCCATTCGCAATGTAGATAAAATCACAGTTTTTTCAGAACACCTCGAACTGTTGTGGTACAATAAATAAGTTCTCTCCTATCACTCCAGAGCATATGGACAAACGAAAAAATCGGCAAAAGGACAAAGAGCAGAGAATCATCAGTCTTGACGACTATCGTCGCAACAAGACGGAAGAGAAACGTCGTCAGTACGAAAGGGTGCTTTTTAACAGAATCTTGGGCGTTTATAGTTTCGTAGAAAAAAATGGCCTTCAGCACATTGAGGTGATGGATATTTCCCGTTCGGGTCTGAAGTTCCGCGAGCAGATGCCAGAACATCCGCTGCCGGTAGGCCAAAAAATGGCGCTTCGGTTTTATTTCACGCCCAGCTCATACCTTCGGGTCATCATTGAAGTGAAGAGAGCGAATCGCTTCTCAGATGATGAACGCACCGGGTTTGAATATGGGTGTGCTCTGGACACCAATACACGGTCATATGAAGCGATCAAAACCCTGATCAGCTTTATGTATAAGTACTCCGAAATTGCGTGCAAAGATCAAAGCCCGCCGATGATCTGGTTTTAGCCTGTACTGGTTATACAATTCACCATTTCCACAAACCCATCCCCACCCGCTTTTTTGCAAACGTACCGTGGTGTAAAGCGCATGGCTTCGAGATAGGGCTGTATGTTTGCTACGCCCACCGTATGGGTAAAAAATTTGAAAAGGGGCTCGTCATTTGGGGAATCTCCACAAAACAGGACTTGTTTCGTTTCAATGCCTCTTTGTACGCCTTCCGTCTGCAACAGATACTCGCAGGCAGTGACCTTGGTATGCTTGCCGTACCAGTAGTTAACGTGGATTGAACTCAGTTTGGCGGTAATTTCCTCCACGCCGCGGAGATGCTCAAGCACGGTATTAAGATCAGAGTCTGACAGCCGTGGCGGTTCCTCCTTGTAATCAATGGCAAAATCAAAAAGGCGAAAAGGTTGGTCTGTTGCTAATTTAAGTGAGGGAACTTTACGTTTGAGGTCGTCAAAAATCCTCTGGAGAATTTTTTGCTGGTCAGCCAGGTTTTTATCCGACGCAAGTTCAACCGTCTTAAATTTCTCTCCCTCCCGGGTAATAATCCCCGCGCCATTTTCAAAAACCATTGCATCCAAAGGCCACAACCGCATTAAGCAATCAGCCCATCCTGCCGGCCGGCCAGAAACGATGACGACCCAGATTCCTCGCTCTTTTAGCCTCCACAGCGCCTGGTAAGTGGCAGGAAAAATTTTTGAACTGAGGGTCAGGGTATCATCCAAATCCGTAAATACGGCCCGGATATTCAGCGAAGCAAGTTCTTTGTGCATGCCCTCAATATATCCTACACATGATTTATTGTAATAGTTTCATTCGTAGAACAGAAAGTCTTCGTACCAGCCCGTCCGTTCGATTCGATGCAATCTTAGGAAATCATTCCCCCGGACAACAAACTTTTCCGTCTCCTTCTTCTTTGCTTTGTGGAGAAATCCAAAATATTCGTCAATACCGCCAAAATGAGATCCCAATCTTTCCACCGGCCGGTAGCCCCAAAGGTAAGGACTGTTAGCGGGTTTGCGCGTCAAATAGATGCCAAGACCATGTTTAAAAAGTGTCCCGCTACTGTGGGCTTCGGCTACGTAGAGAGCGTCGGGTGAAAAGGTATCTATATAGACAAAGGGTTCTGTGGGGGTAATCTCTCGGTCGGCTTGTGGGCGAAGCCAATCGTGCTCGGCATCCAAGTAGGACTTCGGATCAATGCCGGCATTCAGGTAGTCCACGACAATATGCTGAGTCGCTGGTACTAGTCTCAACCGAAGCTGGAAGGATAGAGCGACAGCATCGCCTTTCGGGACCCAAAAAGAAAGCCAGCGTTTGCTAAGCGTCTCCTGGTCGCGACGTATTTGCTCGGTACTGTCGGGATCGAATGCATTGTTTGAACGGTCCGCGGATATTTCTGAAACATAAGCAGGAATGGGGGTGGGCCACTGAACATCGATTCCAAAAAAATTCGTTACAGCTTCGGGGCGTTCTGCGATCGGCTCTTTTACTCTGCGTTGTTTTCTGTTGGTGTCTCCGGCATGCTCCTGCAATTCGTTACAAGCTATTTTCCAAGATGGAATCTCTTTGCGTGATTCAAGGAATTTTGGAATGACATGGCTAGCATTTCTATTAAGAGAAGCGAGGCTAGTGAGTGCAATACAGGCAGCAAGTTCCCTGGTTCTTACAAGCGAATCAATTTCCACATGGACCCACGCCCCTTGGGCTTTATCGTGCCGTATAGCGGTGGGTTTAAGTGCGTGGTCCTTTGCCGGGTATCCCAACGACTCTCTTAACTGATTGGCAGCGTGCACGGCTGTTGGCACGTGCTCATCTTTCGTAACGACTGGGAAATCTTCTGCAAACTGGAATAGGTCTGCATTTGAATCTGCGTCCGACAGGGCATCCAGATCAGACCATTTGCCTTCGGACCATTCTTTCTTCAGGGTAGGGGGTAAGCCCCTAACAAAGTTTTCAAGCGAGCTTACAACCGGTTCCAACTTTTGGGTTCGCAAGGCAAAAGCGGTGACCACATCGATCTGTTTTTCTTCTTTGGCCAGAGGGCCATCGGGTCCGTGGTCTTCCTCATAGAAACGAACAAATGGTTTCAGAAGGTGGTCTTCTATAAAAGCTGGAGTACCCGTAGAAATACCTGGGCGGTTTGCTTCCCCCACAAACCGGTCCAATATTCGACTAAACGGGAATCCATTGTCCGGGGTTTCCAGCGTGGAGGCTCCCAGGTAATCAAAAAGTTCTGCATACTCATAAAGAATGTCGAGCTGCCCATTAATACAGGCGTCAATGAGAAGCGTACTGAATTTTCCTGTCGGCAAATAATCGAAACCAGATTGACGAGACAGTGCTTTGAGTTCTGAATAGACTTCTTCCAAGACTCTGCGCACCTCATAATGCTTAACGATTGTTGAAATATCCAGTTTTTCGCCACGTACAAAGAAATCTTGGAAAATGCCGAGTATTCCCCAGCTATGCCCAGCGAAAACAAGTGCGTATTGTTTTGCTGGATAATGGGTGACTGCCCATAGGAGAAAGCGTTTGAGAGTGCGCGGGTTACCTGAATCCAATTCACCATTCAGCTTGATGGGCTTGCCATCCAGTTTAAGCTTTTTCGTACGTTTCCCTTTAGGCAGGTACCGAATTTCGTAAATCGGATTTTCATCCTCACCCACGTCATCATGTTGGACAATAATGTTTACTTGCTTGTTATTTCGCAAAGACTCCATATGTTCGAGTCGTTTTAGCATAGATAGAATGGGTCTTCGGATATCGCTCTCATCGCCCGCAACAAAAAGAAGAATTGTCCAATCTTTAGGTGCTTGATTGGCTGACCGGTTGTGATTGGCAAACCGGTCGTGATTGGCTGACGCTGAGCTAAAGTGAACAACAAAAAGAATAAGAACCATGGTCCAAAAAGAAGAAACCCCCATTGCGCCTATTTAGCATGGATCCCCAGGGGCTTCAATTCGGTTTTGGCTGCCGATTCGCTAAGTAATCTACCAGTTTTCTGGGATAATCCGTAATGATGCCGTCCACCCCCATTTCCAAAAGTGTTTGCCAATCGTGCGGAATATTGACGGTCCAGGGCACGACCTCGATCCCTGCTTGGTGGCACTTCTCCACAGCGGTTGCAGTGAGTAGAGAGTGATGGGGGGAGGCGAAGTGGGCTCCCAATGTGCGCGTTTGCTCGCAAAAATCAAATGGACGTTCGAAAAGGCAAGAAAGCCTCAAACGGGGCTCCAGTTTTTTGGCAAAAACGAGCGAACGGAAATCAAAAGATTGCAAAATGGTCTGGTCCACTATGTTGTAATTTCGCAATAGTTCAATAATTTTTGCAGTAAACGTTTCCACTGGGGGAAACAGGTTTGTATCTTTTGCATTAAACTTTGTTTCTATATTAAGCCACAAGCGAGGGGCTTCATTTTTTATCCAAATAATAATGCTTTCCAGGGTGGGGATTGAGCTTGCGAGCCGTTTTTGTTCGGGGAATTTTGGGTTACCCAAGCTTCCACAATCGTAGAGAGAAACCTCTTGGGCGCTTAGTTGCCGAATCGGGATAGGTTTTGAGACTGGCTTACCTTTTGGACCTCGGCACAGCTCAGGAGTTATGTACGCTTCATGTGATACCACCACCACGTCATCCGCGGTTAGCTGTAAATCCATTTCAAGAACATCTACCCCCGCAGTGTAGGCTTCCTTAAATGCTGCGAGTGTGTTTTCTGGGTGGGTGCCTCGTGAGCCACGGTGACCGTGCACCCAGACTTTCTTGGCAGGTTGAGTAAGTGAAAGATTCATTCGGGGCGTATGCGAGCATCCGGCTGCCATCATGGCAACGCAGAATAAAATAATAGCACCTGAAAAATGCTTGGTCATTATTGAGTGAGTTCTGTAGTCCGGGTACCACTGCGGGAACTTGTCTTGGGGGGTGGCTCAAGTGGAACCGCTGTGATTCCAACCAAAATTTGATCGATCATTCTTTGGACAAATTCATCCTGTCGAAAGGCAAAAAGATGTCCTCGACCCGAACTATCAAAAAGTAAGTGTGAGCCCAGAAGAATACCCCAGAGCACAAAGACCACTCTGAGCGCTTCATCTTCTTCTTTAGCACTGAAATGCGGCGAAATAAGAATGTAATTCTTCAGTTTATCAAGACTTGAAAGGGTGACACTCATTAAGCGCGTGAGTGTGGCTCCGTGGATTTGCACATGCTTCAATCCCTTATAGGAATAAATCAGCATGTCAAAGTACTCTCCATACGGTTTATAAAACTTGAAAAATGTTGTGGCGATTTCGTACAGAACGAAGGCAGCGGTTGGCTTTTTCTTTCCGCTTTGTGCTTTTTTTAGAATAGAGTCGATGTCTTTGTCGAATTGTTCGGCCCCTTTCAGGGCGAGCGACGCGAAGATATCTTCCTTGGATTGGAAATAACGGTAAATAAGGCCAACCGAAATTTCAGCTTCTTTGGCCACATCGGCGAGTGTTGTGTTGAGAAACCCCTTGGTTTCAAACATGTGACGGGCCGCCTCCAAGATTCCATTTGCCCGTTGCTCGCGCTCGCGTGCTTTTCGTTCTCTAACGCCCATTTTTACTCCTGTAAGGAGACTAGAGGATTTTCAGCTGAGTTTCAAGCTATCCGGTGAGTCATGTTCAAAAAGTGAATGATGTTCATTAAATAAAGATCGTTTAATAAACTATTGGATTGACGTACTTTTTCTGTGATCGAGAATAGAAATAACAGTGTGTAAATTTTCGGAGGTAACGGCGGTGAGTCAGGCTCCAACAAACGGCAACGGCAACGCGAACGGGAACGGCAAGATTCGGGATATCTTTTCAAAATGCCACGAGTTCAAAGATGCGCGCATGGTCCAGGCAGCTGGCGTGTATCCGTATTTCAGAACGATCGAGGCCACAGAAGGAACCCAGGTTATTTGTGGGGGGCGTCGGAAGATAATGATCGGCTCTAACAACTATCTTGGACTTGCTGCTGACGAACGAGTGGTGGAGGCGGCACAGGCGGCCACCCGCAAATATGGTTCCGGTTGTACGGGTTCTCGATTTCTTAATGGAAACTTCAAACTCCACGAGCAACTGGAAGAAGAGTTGGCTGATTTTTTGAAACGGGAGGCGGTACTCCTTTTTTCGACTGGTTTTTTTGCGAATCTTGGCGCGCTCGCAACGCTTTGCGAAGAGGGGGACCAGATTCTTTGCGATCGTGAAAACCATGCCAGCATTAT
>JACQOU010000003.1 GCA_016207775.1 Deltaproteobacteria bacterium | reverse complement strand
TCTGCCCCAAGCCTTATCGGCGTGGTGATCCGCGAGCAACATAAGCCGTGCCCGTCCTGCTGGAACATTGGATTCCGCAACCATGAGTTGACCTAATCGCTTCGGCTTTGCCATTGGAATTGGATGCCCGGCCTGCATCATCATCTCCTTCGTCTTTTCTAGTTGTTCTGCGATGACGTGGGCGCTGATTTCTTCCTTACCGATCCACTTTCCTCGGAGTTGAACAAGAATCGGAATTCTCCCCTGAGAAGCATTATCCAACATTGAGGGCGGGTAGAGTAAATGCAAGAATCCCAAAGCGACGACCAAAGGCTTTTGTTGACTAGCGATTTCGCAATACGCCTTTGCGAGGTTTTGCGCAAATACCTGATCCCGCCAGGCAAGCGTGAACTGGAATCCAAATTGGTTTTGAAGCTTGTCGTTTAGGGGATGATCCATGGCTTGCCTAAGAATATTGAATGAAGGGAAGGGCTCGCCGCTTACTAGCAGTGACTTCTCCATTTCGTTCGCGAATTCCCCAAGCACACGTCGAGTTAATCGCAAAAAGGCCGCCTTATCCTTCCAGATAGTTGAAGAAAAATACTGTCCCGTTAATTGGGAAAACCTTGCTGACAGATTAAGCATCTGTTCCCACGGCATCGAATAAAACTGCTGCCAGTAAACTGCATGCTGTTCCTCAGAAGCATCGGCCAGCGGACGCGAAATCATCGGCCAGACGTTTCGGACGGAACGTGCAAATACCAGCTGAGGAAAAAAGTTTTCCCATTGGAGCCTTCGTCCCTCTAAGTGTTCGATATATAGCGATGTGAGATTAACAAGATCCCAAACCGATTCGCTCTCTAACCCAAAAAAAGAAGCAAGTTGGGCACGGACTTTGTGGTCCTTGAAAAGGGTGCGGACCTTTCTACTTTCATAGACAGTCCCTTCAGTTGCTAAGTAGATCATCCCTTGAGCGGCCGTTTCTTTGAGGGAGTCTCTACGGTCTATATCCTTTGGGTCATCATGTCTTTCACCTACAAAAATAATTGGGGGTTTTCGGGAAAAGCCATCCAGGTTACAGGGAAAGGTGATTGGATGACGGACGAAACCCTCGTATTCGCTGGCAGATAGATAACCGGGCATGAGAAAAACAGATAGGACAGCGATAAGATCTAGGTACAATCTTCGCATAGTACTGGATAAGAATGCAGGCTGTGTGCCAGTGATCGCAGCGGGAAAGGGGCACCTTTCTGCAAAACTTATGGCTAAATTAATCACAAATATTACAAAAAGTGTAATGTCACCCGGTAGTTGAAAGCCTTTATTCCATCTAATGCTTGCCTGTTGATAAAGTAGCCAGCGTGAATACATGACGGTTCTTTCTGTTAAAAGTTGGAGATTAAGCAATATCGGTAGTTTAGGTATCCCGCTTTTTGAAGGATTTTGAGGGCGAAATATTCCATGTCTTTGTAGCCGTACGCTTGCCATTTGAGGCCTTTGATTACTCTATTGATGCCTTCTGAAAGACCCGTTGTGACCTTGTAGATGAAATAATTTTTGAGAGTATCCCATTGGAAATCCAGTCTTTCGTACCAGTAGACAAGTGGCTGAAACATGGATTGCCAGCTTGGGCAAGTGTGTTGCATTAAGTCAAGTCCTGATTTATATACTTAATTCTGTATTAAACGACCAGATAGTTGGCCTGGGGAGAGATTATGAAAGTTACGCTGATTTTCGCACTTGCCATAGCCGGTTTGTTTTCAGACTTTCGGGCTGTGGCGCAGCATAGAGAAGACTACCGTGTCACTGAGCAAAAGCTTCAAGAATTGAGCAAGACAGTGCGCGCTCTCGAAGAAAAAATAAATCGCATTACTAAAGATACGGCCACCAAGGAGGTAATGCCCAGAGAGCGGGATCAAAAATATTTTTCTGATGACATGCGCAGTTTGAGACAAATGCTCTCCGATGAGATCGCTCGCTGGATTCATGATGTTAGGGACCAAACTCTCCCACAACCCACTTTCAAAAAGCTCGAAGTCCCGGGCCATTGGGTAATGGGAATTACGAAACTTTGGATTAAGGACATTCAGGAAGCAATGTCGACCTACAATAGTGCTTGTGAGCTGTGGTCCGGACGTCTTCGCCAGCTGAGCGGCCAGACTTTCGACCATTTTACTTGTGGGGCTCCTCAGAATATTGCGCAGGCAAAACAAAGCGGTTTTTGTGAATTCGCGTCCGAAGGCACCTTAACCCTAAAAATTCCGGCTGACTGGAACGTCAGTACGATCAGCGGCGGCGCTGTGCTTGGAGCCAAAAACGATCTTGATCTCGATGCCCAAAGGTCTTGGCAAGAGAATTGCTTTCAGTGGATGCAAGCACAAGTGAACGCCTACGGCAGCCGGCTAGTTGCAGCAAGCTGTGGAGTGCCCGCGAATGTAGTTCCACCCACTTATCCCGATAGGCCATGGCGCGGACCCTTTCTGTTCAGCTCGACAGGAAAGCTTTATCTGAAGGATAACTAGATATAGTAAGTTCAGTCGAACCAACAGAATGAAAGAACCAACTTCACTAAGGAGCCTTGGCAAGTTGGGTTTTAGCCACTTTTGGAGCGGACCGCTTGATCCTGCCTTCCTGTGCGGCTGTATTGTAACGAAGGCTTGCAAAGTCAAAAATGTTTGGACCGCTTTTGTTTGCATCAGGCCTGAACTTTGACAGCGAAAGGACGTCGGATGGCTTCCCTGCTTCGGCTGGACTGCCTCCCATAAGAGATCCTAAGAGGGAATCAAATTCGCCACTTCCACCTCCGCCTCCACTTCTGCTACTCGAGCTTGAACCTCCGCCTGAATCACCACCGGAACCGTTTTCCGTAAATCGTCGTTTTGCACGTTCTTGTTGGGAGGAGCCATTGTCTGTGTTGCTTTTGTTCGACTCATCCTGTGCTAACGCACGACCCGTGCCTCCGCCAACAAGGCCTCCAAAAGGACGGACCGGATTAAAATCGGCGGACTCCGCCGAGAGGTCTTTGTCCTTAAAACTGTAGTTTTGGTTGGGTAAGGGTTCAGCCACAGCGTACCCTGCGCTCCCAGGTTGTTGGGCTTCAGCTGATTTGGTCGTAATTTCCGTGGAAGAAGGAGGACCTGATTCATCTTTTGTGGTTTCTGAGTGCGTTGCCGTTGGCATTGCCCCCAGCATTTGAGGAAGCTGCAGTCGCTTGGGTTCTTCTAGCTTCTTGGGTTCAGAAAGTTCTTTTGGTTGGTTTTGATTATTTGGCTTTACTTCAGCCATCTTTGGAGAGTCAGAATCTCTTGTGGCGTCAGCCGCATCTTTGTTTTTATCGCCTGATTGGCTATCTTGCGCGGCTTGCGCGCACTCCAAAGCTGCAGCAAGATTATAATTCGAGGCAGCTTGAGAATCTCCCTGCCTTTCAGCTTCCTGAGCCTTCTGCCGTATACAGAACCACAGCTGGGGCGAGCGCAGGGGCAGCCCAGGCTACGGACGCCGTTATGTTGCGGTGGGTTGGTCGTAGATCTACCTTTATGTAAACTGCATTGCCCGGAAAATAGGGCGTTTATGGCTCCTAGCCGT
>JACQOU010000094.1 GCA_016207775.1 Deltaproteobacteria bacterium | reverse complement strand
GGTTAATTGCGACGGTGGCTGTACTTGGGGGAGATGCACAAGTTGTCTGAATGGAATTGATGGAGTGGGGCAGCCCAGTTGGCCCAAAATGTTGGGAGTTGCTCAGTTCACCGACGCTGATGGGAAGGTTGTCCACACAAAGGATGGCGTCAAGTCCAGGCTAGCTGCATGGTGGAAGAAAAATACGAATGCCGTTTTGGTAAGAAGATTTAGGAAAGGCGTCACCGTTCCGGCCGGAGCTCAAAACATCTACTTAAGCCTCCCGGACAATGAACATTGGGACAACAAGGGCAAGTGTATGTTGGATTACGAAATTTACAACCCGTAAGGTACTCTCCAGGATTATCCGAAACATTGAGGCTCACGGATTTATCGACGAATCAATTTTATTGTTGATGGGAAACGGTGCATTTCCCTGGTTGATTGTGGGCGCTGGGCTAGCTTCTGCCGCTCGCAGATAAGACGAGATTGCTGCAACTTCGCCAGCATAAAAGGCAGCCTCTTCCCTAAAGGCCTGTTGTTGAGCGGACAAGCGAAGCGAATTCACGGCGTACATTGACATAAAAGCGATAATAGCGAGCAACGAAATTCCAGCGGCCACTAATATGAGTACATCTCCACGACGGCTTGCCGTCCTCTTACTCATTTTCACTCTCCGCCTCCCCATTGAAAGACCACCCCAGGGAATGGGGTTGGATTCCTGCTAAAAAATGCGCTTCTATATTGAAAGGTGAAACCGGTAGCTGTCGTAGATGCACCGGTGAGTTGGTATCTGAAGAAGTTGTCTGATGGAGCTAGATTGGTCATTGCCGGGGCAATTGGGCACGTATTGGTGGGTACGAGCATCGATTGGTCGCACACCTCGAAGTTTGAGATGTTCGGATAGGTCGTTTTCGTCTCCCATGTGGTGCATGTTGGCGGGTTACTGCACCACTCGTAGAGCAGATCGGTGCCATTCAAAATAAACCGCACAGTGGTTGTTACTCCGGTTGGCGGAATATTGAAATCCACTTCACACGTGAGTTCGGATGAGGAAACGCGCTCGCAGTCAGAGGCGACACGACCGAGTCGTCGGATGAACTTTTGTGCCTGAAGTAAGGTGAGCTCAACATCTCCTTTGGAGCCCACTCCCGTTTGTTGCTGGCTGCTTCGCAGCGCGGTTGTGAGTAAAAACCCGGTCATCCCCAACACGAGCGCTCCCACCAGTGCTGCTACAGCGAGCTCTATCAGAGTGATGCCTTGAACTTTAATCTGTCTTGTCATCGTTACCGTTCCGGGATCACCGTGGATAAAGTGAGCCGCTCTGGATTCATCTTATCTCCCCCTTTCGGAACCCATGAAACTCCGACTGTAATGAAGAGTCGCTCATTGATTCTGCTATCGTCAGCAATATCGTAATGGGTACCGTCATCAGGAGTACCAAACACCTTGTTACAGTGTTGAGACTCGAAAGTGGGTGGGTTGTTGAGAATATTGATAACTTGTATCGAATAAAACCGATTTGCAGCGAGATCGGCAGTAGGACCATCCAAAGGAGATGTCCCCAAATCAGCATTAGGGTCGGAGTTAAGTAATACCCGATTGGTGCCGCTGGAAGCATTTCGATCCAGAATATTGATATGAGCACAGAGTTTATATAAAGCGGTTGTGCTTCCAGTGGCAGGATTCTTTTTCAAGTAATCGGAAATGGTTGTTCCGGTCTTCGACCGGAAGGCTTCAAGCAGTTCAGCCGCATAGGCTTCGGCGACCTGCCGATTGCGCACCCGCATTGCCATTGCGCGAACCGAAGAACTGACGCTAGCTCCGATCAATAGTGTCAAGACAATGATAACACTAGCCATGACTGTGCTGATGAGGGAGAAGCCTTTGTTGTGACAAGCAAATGGTTTCATTGCAATGAGAGTGATGTCTAGCGAATTTTCATTCAAGTCTAGACGAACACTTAGGACCTGTGAATGAATAACTTAGACATTTCTGCATCCCATCTTCGGGCCATCTTTGAACGCTCCTCACTCACAAAACCCTCAACATACGGGGAGTATGCCTCGGGTTTTGTTCCCTCGGATCGTCCAAAGCTGACCCAAATCTGGGTGCGTAAATGTCTAAGTTATTCATTCACAAGTCCTTAAATCTTCACAAGACAGGAAAGCTGAAGACTAACACAAGAATTTGGGTACAATACGCTTCGATGGAAAAACTGACTTCTGATGTTACTGTGATTGGTGCGGGAGTTATCGGCCTTGCTATTGCGTGCAGATTGGGTGGGTCTGATAAGAGTGTAACGGTTGTTGAGTCCTATCCTAAGTTTGGTAACGAGACTTCTTCACGTAACAGCGAAGTGATTCACAGCGGTATCCATTACCCTATCCATTCCTTAAAGACCCGCTATTGTATTGAAGGAAGGGAGAAGCTTTATCAATTCTGTGAACAATATGGTGTGGGTTATCGTCAGACTGGAAAATTTGTTGTGGCCTGCTCTGACACGGAGGTCTCATATCTTGAGAATTTAAGTCAGCATTGCAAATCTCTAGGAGTTCCTCACGATTGGGTTACTGGCGGTGCTATCGAAACAGCAGAAAAGCTAGTCGCTGCGCGTGGGGGACTGTTCCTGCCTCGCACAGGAATCGTTGACTCTCACTCTTTGATGGCAACACTGGAAAGAAAAGCGATTGATGGCGGAGTCGTGTTTGCGTACCGACACCGTGTAAAGTCAGTCACCCGTGCAGGCAATGCTTGGGATGTCGTAGTCGAAAGTCCGACAGATAATTTCCAGATCAGTTCCGCCGTCGTAATCAACGCTGCGGGCCTTGGGGCAGCGGAGATCACCAATCAGGCACTGGGGCGGACGAGATATCAACATAAATACTGTCGGGGACGGTACTTTATGTTGAGTTCAAAATATAGGGGTAGATTTAGTCACCTCGTTTACCCGGTGCCACAGAAGGATGGTTTGGGTGTTCATGTGACGGTCGACATGGAACAAAATGCCAGGCTCGGACCCGATACCGACTGGTCGGACATCCACCATTATGCTGAGGTATCGCGACTATACGATTGTGACTGGAGTAGCTTGACCGAACCTTTTTTAAAGTCAGTCAATCGTTATTGTCCCTCCATCAAACGCGCGGACCTGACTCCAGGGCTAATAGGCATTCGGCCAAAACTTTTTGTTGACGGCACGGCCCATCCCGATTTTCTTTTGGAGAATACAGATAATTTTATTCACTGTTTGGGAATAGAATCGCCAGGCCTGACCTCGTGTCTGGTGATAGCGGATGAGGTAGAGAAACTCTTATGAATAGTTTGGGAGAAAAATCATGAAAAATGTACTAGTGACCGGGGGAGCGGGCTTCAT
>JACQOU010000111.1 GCA_016207775.1 Deltaproteobacteria bacterium | reverse complement strand
CAGTCGAAGGTGAAAGCGGTTATTAAGAAGGCAAAAATGAAATGTTCCTCAGATGTGGTCGAAAAAGTAAATCATATTGTTGAATATCACTTGGGGAAAGGTTGCGAGCGTGCCAAGGCGAATGGTCGCAAAACATTACGCGCTTGCGATCTATAGACTAATGCTCTGACCGGCAAGAAGGTCTGATTCGATGCCGGTCTGCTGCGCACGAGCAGCGAGACCGGCCGTCGGGTCTGGGCGAATATCTTATGGAAGTTTTTGACAAGAAAATTGAGCATCTGTCCTATTCAGAAGGGGCAAGTCCTTTGCTCGTTGATTTTCTCAATGAGCAGTTGCGGCAATCATCCGGATTTAGCATACGTGATGAGTATCCCGCTCTCTTTAACAACCCTCCCGGCGGCGAATCTCTTTATGTACGTATTCACGGAAGGATTGTTTCTCACGTCGGAACGCTCGTGAGGGAGCACCTTCATCCTGCCTATAGAATGCGTATTGGGTTAATGGGTTCGGTGGTGACAGCTCCAGAGTTTCAGAATCAGGGTCTTGCTAAAGCATGCTTATTACAGGCCCTGCAATCCTTGCGGAAGCAAGGGGCTCAGGTCGCGGTTTTGTGGTCAAACAACAGTGAGTTTTACAAAGGGTTCGAATTCGCGCGAGCAGGGAGAGAGTCCAATTTTCGTTTTACAGCCCAGTCCGTTCCAATCGGCGCAATGGCGCAGCCTTTTGATTACCAAAAGCATGTCCATCAGACATGGAGACTGTATTGCAAGCATGAAGTGCGGCTGGATCGTTCTCTGGAAGAGCACAAAAGACTGGTACGTGTTCCGCGTACAAAAATATTTGTCACTGAAAAAGACGGCCAGGTGAGCTCTTATGTGGCTATTCACAAAGGAATGGATTTTACAAACTACATTCATGAATGGGCGGGCGATCCCAAGGAAGTACAAAAGAATGTTAGCTGGGTGCAAAAGAATCAATTTGCAGATGCCGAACTGACACTCATTGCTCCCTCCTGTTACCCTCTGCAGGCCATTCAAAAATTTTCAAAAATGGAATGGCAGGGAGTGGTCGGTCTCATGAAGATCCTGGATCGGAAAGGGTGTTTGTCTGTTTACCGACGCTACCTTCAAAGTCAAAAAGTGCCCCACCAATGGGGCGATAGCGGGACGGTTGTCATTGACGGCAGTGAATTCAGTCTGGCAAGCGAGCCCGATTGCCTGCGCTTAGTATTTGGAGATGAGACGACTTGTCATCCTACTCTCCCTTTTTTCCTTTGGGGCTTTGATTCGATTTAGAAGCCGGTGGTGGGGGCTTGGGGTTTTTGGTAGCTATCGAGGAGGCTAGTAATCTTCTATCTTCCTCCTTCTGATAGTTCGATACTATCATCTGAATTCGCTCTCCCGCCTCGCGAGTCATCACGGGCAGGGGGACCATTTCATATAATAGCCAAACTCTTAGGGTGACGTAGGCTTTTACGTAAAACCAAGCCCGGTTATCGGCTTGCGGGGATTTGAAAATTTTCAAAAAACCTTCTGCAGACTCGACGATGGAATCGGGAGTTTGAATCATGGTTGCTCGTACAGTCGTTACACCCGCCTCCTGGGTAGTTTTCATCTTGATACGGCACATAAGTTTGCTGTGATAAAGTGGGAATTCCAGGGACAAGCGCAACTGCAAGATGGTTGGGTCCGATGGCTCAGGAACAAGATCTAAAATTTGAACGTAGTATCTTCCGCCTTTCGGTTTGACATTAATTCCAGCCAAAGCCCACTTACCGTAGTCGCCGAAAGCGGCAAACACTTTCGGCACAACTTTAAGATCGGCTTCCTCCGAAATAAAACTTTCGAGTTCGAGAGTCTGCTTACCGATTCGACGAACTGTTTTCTCGACGAAGTCGCCCCGGCTCTGAATTTTTTGGAACTTGCTGATAATTTCATTGTCTTCGGGCGAAACCGCTTGCCCAAGGAATGTCCAACCTAGAGTGAGGATGAATAGAAGAATGCGGCGGATCACTTGAGCCTTCTTCTTGAAATCCAGCCGGCATAAAATGCTAACCACAGTGAAAGCATTGTTGCCACAATGCCACCAAGGGGCATTTGGCCCAAGTGAGGCCCGTATCCGAAACGGAAGAAAGCGACTGCAATGACCAACCAGATAAGCGCTCCTATCGATAACGCCACAATGTGCGCGAGAACGCGAATCGATCGCGCCAGTTCCTGCGTATCTCGATTTCTCAGATCAATCGCGAAGTCATTCTGGGACCAACGTTTCAAGAAACGCAAAAAAATGCGGGGGCTAATTTCCACCAGATTTTGTACGTCTCTTCCAACGACAATCAGGTCGTGAATGATTCTTTCTTTGCTATACCTGCGGCTAAGGGTCTGTCTGGCAAGTTTGGTTCCGAGCGGTAACAAATCAAAAGTGGGATCAAGTTTTTTCCCCAAAGCTTCAATGGTAACAATCGCTTTAAAAAGTAACATCAATTCTCGTGGTACCTCAAGTTCGTGCTTCACTGCGATGGCTGTGGAACGGATCAGGACACGACCGATATTCACTTCTCCCAGTGCCATGCCCAGATACGGTGAAATGGCATCCATCAAGTCCCGCTGAAGGGCCTGGATATTGATCTCTCGCTTAACCTGACAGAGATTGATATATTCCGTCGCCAAAGTGTCGTAATCTTCTTCCACTATGGACATAAACATGGTGATAATGCTGTCCTGCACTTTACGTGGAAGCCGACCGACGATGCCGAAGTCGATGATTCCAATCTTGCCGTCCGGCAGAACAAATAGGTTCCCTGCGTGAAGATCCCCGTGAAAGACGCCATCAAACATCACCATCTGCAGAAACGCCTCAGCACCGGCCTGGATGATTTCCATCGGTTTAATTCCGGCCTTTATGATGGCTTCGCGATCTGAAAAGCGAATACCATCAAAACGTTCGAGGACTAAAATGCGACCTGTGCTGATGTTGCCAAACACTCGTGGGATCACGACGGTCGGCATCCCTTCCATGTTTTTTCGTATTCTTCGAATATTATTGGCTTCGACCCGAAAATCGAGCTCGTCTTCAATCGTCTTAACAAATTCCTCGACCATACCCGTTGGATTGAATGGCTTGAGCTCAGGGATATACCGCTCTAATAAAATGGCCAGACCACGCAGTATCGAAATATCATTGTGAATGATCTTATCGATTCCCGGTCTTTGAACTTTAACGGCAACTTTTTCGCCGCTTGCGAGCTCCGCACCGTGGACTTGAGCGATGGAAGCGGCGGCTATCGGTCGTTCATCGAAATGAGAAAAAATTTTGTTAAGGGGAGCCCCTGCTTCAGCTTCTAAGAGCGATGAGATTTCGGAAAAAGGGACGGTTCCCACATTGTCCTGAAGTTTTGTGAATTCCTCTACGTAGCTATCGGGTAGCAGATCGGCTCTGGTCGCAAGGAGTTGTCCGAGTTTGACGAAGGCCGGTCCCAACTCTTCAAAACTGAGTCGAAGGCGCTGGGGAACGGGTAGGGCTCTGTGGCGTGGGTCTTCCAGAAATTTGGCAGACATGAAACGGGACAGCTTCATCCGATGGACGATATCTGCAAAGCCATGGCGGACTAAAACGCCGAGAACCTCAGACAGTCGGCCCACGTTTTTAAAGGCCTGGCTGATGTTAGTCGCTGTTGAAAGAACTTTCATATTCTTGTGGGTGCCAATTCTATTTCACCGTCCTGCACTGAGACCCGGGAAACCGTCACTGTGAGTGCATCGCCGATGGAAATGCTGCTGCGGCCGCGTGGTTTTGTGAGACGCATCCCCAGTTCGTCCAATTCGTAGCTGCCACTGAGCAGTGCTAAGGGCAAAAAGCCATCCACGCACAAAGGAGGCAGTTCGACAAAAAGCCCTCGGGAAGTAAGTCCACTGACTTTCCCCTGGAAGACCTCTCCCAGGCGATCCCGCAGCCACCAGCACTGTTTGCGGCGCACCACGAAGCGTTCTGCTTCCATGGCTGTACGTTCTGTGTCTGACATTTGAAAGGCAAGGCTTTCAACAGACCTGACCTCATCACCATCGTTATCGGTCTTTTTCTCATTTTTAATAAGGCGCTTCAAGAGCCGGTGGACAATCAAGTCCGGATATCGCCTGATAGGAGAGGTAAAATGCAGGTAATCTTTAAGTGCCAAACCAAAATGTCCCAAGGGTGTCGTGTCGTATCGAGCTTGTTTTTGCGCTCTCAATATTGCCTGGTGCAGTACGCGAGCTGAAGGATGGGTACGGGTGGCTGCCAGTACGTGTGCAAAGGCTTTTGGATTATTTTCCGTTAAGCTCTGATTCAGGCCGACAGATCGGAGCAATGTGTTCAATTGTCCCAGGGTGAGTGCGTCCGGTGGTTCATGTA
This sequence comes from Deltaproteobacteria bacterium, assembly GCA_016207775.1. Classification (GTDB taxonomy): domain Bacteria; phylum Bdellovibrionota; class FAC87; order UBA2466; family UBA2466; genus JACQOU01. The sequence goes on along the minus strand of JACQOU010000111.1, from coordinate 1,965 downwards.
CTCTGTAAAGTGTGGGCCGAGATTGACTGCGTAGCCTTTGGGCCACCGCTCGGTTGGCCGCGATCATGAACTCCTCAATGAGTTTGTGAGATTCGTAGCGGGGAGCCGTTTGCAGTTGTTGCGGTTCTCCGGAAGAGTTCACTTTAATTTCACATTCGGGAAGCTCAAAATCCAGGACGCCTCGCTTATTGCGGTTTCTTTCTAACACCTTGTAGAGTGCGAGCATGTGCTTGAGAGGTTCGGCGATTGCGTGCAAAGCAGTGCAGGCCGAGGGGGTGGAATAGAATCGATGCAGCTCATGGTACGTAAGGCGGCTGGCCGTACGAATAGTGGCTTCGTAAAAGTTTGTTTCAATGAAATTCCCGTTTGCATCTATCAGTAGCTCGGCAGTCAGAGCCAAGCGATCGGTGTTCGGAATGAGGCTGCAAAGATCATTGGACAAAATTTCAGGCAACATCGGTAGGCATCTACCCGGAAAGTAGACGCTGCATCCGCGCAAGCGGGCCTCCTTGTCCAAGGCTGAGTCCTCCGATACAAAGTGGCTGACATCCGCGATTGCGACAAACAGGATAAACGAGTGTCCCGTTCGCTGCGCGCAAACAGCATCATCAAAGTCACGAGCGTCTTCACCATCTATGGTTACAAAGGGGAGCTGTCGCAAATCCCGACGAGTCAGAGACAATTTTCTTTGGCGACACTCTTTGGCTTGAGCAATCACCTCATCTGGAAAATTTTCTCTTAAGCCAAATCGAGTGATGGCAAGGGTGGTATCGTGAAGGGGGATCAGTTGTGTTCCCAGGGGTTCGGTTACGTAGACCACGCCAAGTCGACTGGTGGAAGGGTAATTGTCGATGCGGCCAACCACCCACTCATTAGGGTGTGCCTTTCCCTTAAGCTGGAAATGTTCTCCCTCTTGGGTTTGCAGCAGCCACTTTTGTCCGACAGCGATGATCTTGCCGACGACCTGTTTTTGGCGTCTGGAAATAATTTTGTGGATCACGGCACTTGGAAGCCGGCCGTGCTTGACCACCCGATATTCCACGCGATCGCCGTTCAGCAAAGAGACTGCTTGTTCACGATTGACATATAAATCGGGGAGGCCTGGTTTCTCGGGCAGTACAAACGCAAACGTGTGCTGTTTTTTTTGAATGGTTCCGCGGAGTACTTTTCCTCTAGTGCGCATGAGGTGGGGAGTATAGCGTGTAAATTGCTCAAAGCGGGAGGAAAAAAACTGGGATATGGCTCAAGGAATGGAAGGCCAAAAATCTTTCGCCAACCACCCGATGCATCAGGCTGCTCGTCGCACTGGCGTATCTTCTCTCTAGACAAAATCAGCTCAGGCCGAAGTCAAACGGTATACGTCAAGAAGGCTTTCTCTCGTTCGTTCAACTCTTCGTTCGCAGAAAGCCAAATGACGGTATTCAAACGTAAAAAAGATAAACATGGTGCTGTCTACAGAAATAACAGTGAGCGCATACGGTATTTGAGGCTGTTATGTCCATGGAACAGGCAGAAAAGTAATTGCGAAGGGAGTAGCCCAGGTGAGTGAGCTATGGTCCCGTTCTTGCTAGTTCAGTCCTCAAGGGGGGTAATCTATGCGGCTAGTTCATATTTTGTTTCTCGTAGTATTACCACTCATTAACTCGGCCTGGGTTCTTGCTGAAGATTCACAGTACCATGCGATCACTAAACCAAGAATCCTTGCCCCCAATAACGAAAAAGTGGGGTTGCGCGGTGAACTTATCTGGAACGATGGTTTTTTGTACTTACACACGCCCTCCAATAAAATGTATCGGATTCGCGGACGAACAGAGAATGAAAAGCAACTTAAGGCGGCAGTGGACGAGAAAGGAAATCACGTTGAACTATCCGGTGTGCTGCGAGGCCGCGACCTCTTAGTTTCATCAATTGAATCAATTACGACTGCTTCTCAAACAAATGCCGAAAATGCTCGAAGCGCCTCTT
>JACQOU010000100.1 GCA_016207775.1 Deltaproteobacteria bacterium | reverse complement strand
TTGGGCAGATTTTGGCTAATGACATCCAAAACGTTTACAGGTGTTCCGCGAGCCGATAGTAACCGGCGCACGATGGCAAGCCGCTCGGCTACCTGTTTTTTTTGCTGTTCATAACTTTGAAGTTCCGTTTGAAATATCATGTATTTTTGTATTTCACTTTGTGCTGTTTCCGTGTCTTGTTTTAACACTTGGATCTTTATCTGATGTTCCGTACGAACCGAGTTCCGGTACTGAACAAAAAACAGGGTCGGTAATGCGGCTAAGGCCAGGGCAACAGCAAAGATTGCGAGCGCGGCAACGTCCAGCCTCAATTTTTCGACGTTAAAGCCCCGCGGTAACTTTAGTCCCGCTAAGGTGAACTTGCCGGCGCCTGTTTCCTTCTCTAATTCATCTTTTGCTAGGTCGATGCGGATCACTGACAGTCTCCAGGCTCTCGAAGAGAGAGGCCAACCGCCACGGCTCCCAGAAAAGAAATTTCGCGGATTGCCTGGGCATTCATCTTTTTGCCCGAGCCGGCCAAATTTTGAATGGGGTTGAACGGTTGAACGGGAGCAGACACTTTGCTTTCAAGCGCTTGAATGAGCCCGTCAGTCTGTGATGCACCTCCACAAACATATATCCCGGTGAGTGTGCGTTCACTGCTCTGACTGACAAAAAAATCGAGAGTCCTTACGATTTCCTCGACCCACTCGGCAACATATTCAGCGATCGCCGGTTTGACAAACGGGGAGGTGCTTTGGGCAATCTTTAGCCTTTCAGCTTCAGGCAGTTGAATGGCCATTTTTTCAGCAAGTCTTTGAGTACACCCAATGCCACACTGCGCAAATTCACGAGCGAAAACTGTTTTATCGGCCTCCACTACGGAAAGCTTAGTGCTTCCCGCCCCAAAATCGACAATGACGTTTGCTGCGCCAAGTGCATGATCGGTTAGATGGGAATAATTGAACTCAAATGCGTTTCCAAGCGCGAACGCTTGAGTATCGATAATGGCCGGTACAAGGCCCGCTTCTTCAACCAGCGAGGTAACTGAGCGGACATAATCTTTTTTGGCCGCTACCAATAAAACATCCATCATTGCCGTGGAACCAGTGGTCGTTGTGGGCCCCAAAATTGCGAAGTCCAAGTTTACGTCCTGGATATTAAACGGAAGGTATTGTTCAGCTTCAAAATAGAGTTGGTGGCTAAGCTCCTTTTCACTCATTTTGGGAACGGTTATTTTTTTTGTCATGACGGAATTACCGGAGATACCCGTTACGACTTTTTTCGAGCTGAAGACTCCGTTGCGAAAAAGTCTCTTCAGTGCCTCCACCAAGGCTTGCCGGTCTTTGATGTCCCCATCCAGTTGAATACTATTCCACGGAAGTGGGACGCGATTGTAGGCTATTAAGCGGCACTGGTGTCCGTGATGGATTTCCACAGCTTTTATTCCCGACACGCCGATATCCAGGCCGATTAGAGGCCGTCTGAGCAGTGAATCGAAAAACACTGGTTTATTCTCTCCCTAGTACTTTGTCAGGATTGAAATTGCGGGTTGCTTCTGTGTAAGCCTTAGAATGATTATATCATTTCTTCCATACGTTCGACGACCAGGGTATTAGCAATCACATCGCCTAACCGCACACCAGAGTCTATAGACAGTATGAGGTAAGTTTCCAAAGCGATCAGAGGAATGACTATGAGTATCAATAGCAACCAAAGCCATTGGACTGCGCCAAAGAGTACTCCCAGAGCGAAAACTAAATTTCGAAGGCAGGAAGCCTGAATAGTGCAAGGCATGGACGTCTGATCGTCCACAACGCGTAACCCAATAATGCGCTTACCGATGCTCTGACCAGAGCCCATGGCGTCCTGGGTGATGCTATACGTCATTGCGGCCAGTATGCCGAGGGGGGTCCAGAGCGCTTGCCCCAAAAAGAAGAGGGCAGCAATAATCAGTATGTCGATAGATTTTGCGTAGAGACGGTTGAACAAGCTGGTGTGACGTTCACCCAGAAAAATGTTGCTTCTTCGTGATTGAGGACTTTCCATTTTTCCTCCACTGGCGCTACCCTAAGTTTCTTGACTCCAGTTTACCCTCACTTTAAGAGAGTTACTAAGGAGTTCATAATCAGTCCGTGTCGGGAAAGTCCCGGCAAGACTGTCCTATGACACCAAGCAACGATCTCATCACAAGAAGCTGAGATTTGAAAGCAAGGAGGAGGCCATGGCTGGCAGCGTGAATAAAGTGATTCTTATCGGACGACTGGGAGCGGATCCGGAAGTTCGGTACACAAGCAGTGGAGGTGCAGTAGCAAATTTTAACTTGGCGACGAACGAGAGCTGGAACGATAAGAACGGTCAAAAGCAAGAGCGGACCGAATGGCATAAGATAGTCGTATGGGGCAAGCTGGGTGAGCTCTGTGGGCAGTACCTATCAAAAGGCAGGCAAGCCTTTGTTGAGGGGCGCTTACAGACAAAAGATTGGACCGATAAAGAAGGAAATAAGCGATACACGACGGAAGTCATCGCTCAAAGTGTACAGTTCCTTGGCGGGCCCGGAGACAGGGCGTCCCAGGCTGGTACAAATGATTTCGCGCCCTCGGGGCAGGCTAATGTCGATTCGCCTGCTCCTGCTGAGGGTACAGAAAGTTCTCTATCAGATGATGAGGTGCCTTTTTAGTCTGGTTAAGATTTTATACATTCATAATCGACGAGCTCCACTGCTAGGCTATCAGCCAGAAGGCGCCCTGTGGGGGAGAGTCGGACCGTTTGTCTTTCGTTTTCGATGAAGCCTTCGGAAACCAATTCTGCGAAACGAGAGGATTGCCGGATATCATAGCCATACCGTTTTTCGAATTGCGCGGTTTGGATTCCGACATTTTTTCGTAACTCAAGAAAAACGGCCTCCAGAACAGACTGTTGAGGTGTTGATTTTTGAAGGCCAGGTTCTGGGAAGTTCGTACGCAAAAAGTATTCATCAAGATTTGAAACCCCAGAGCGGTGATAAAAGCACCGATCCCAATAAAAACGGCTGCAGGCAGAAGGGCCCAGCCCCAAAAAATCTCCTCCATCCCAGTAGAGCCAGTTGTGCTGCGAAGGCTGGTTGTCACGTGAAAAGTTTGAGATCTCGTATTGACGGTACCGATGACTTTCCAGGCACTGAACTCCTTTTTCATAAAATGTTGCCAACTCATCATCTGTTGGTAATCCGCCATAGATTGGGTGAGACGGTTTGAGGGTGAGCATGTAGGTGCTGATATGGGTTGGCTGCAGCTTGGCAGCTTGATCAATGTCAGCCAAATACTCACTGAGCGTCTGTCCTGGAATTCCAAATATCAGATCCAAGTTGAGATTTGAAAAGCCGTAGCGATGCAGAAGCTCTACCGCCCCAAGAACATTGTGTGGTGAACTGAGGCGTTCCAGGGTTTTGAGGTGGCGCGATTGAAAGCTTTGTACCCCCAGGCTTAAGCGATTAACATTGGTGTTGGCGGCAAGTTGCTTGCACCATTCATGGGTTATCGTTTCAGGATTTGCTTCGACGGTCACCTCAGCCGTATGGTCAATCATAAATTCCGTTGCTAGCTTTTTCAAAATTTGCGAGAGGAACTCAACGGGTAAGAGAGAAGGGGTGCCTCCACCGACATAAATACTCTTAACTTTTTGAGTGCCATGCGGTTTTAGCCACGTGGCTGCTGTCTCAGCTTCTCGGATAACGGACTGCGTGAGCACCTGAAAGTTGTTTTGATTCAGTTCGGTGGATGAATAGAAAGAACAGTACGAACAGCGTCTTAAACAGAAAGGAATGTGCACATAAATGCCGAAGGGGTTTGTCAAGGGTGTTTGCCTGCTGTTAGAGTGAATATCGTCTATGCGCACAATAGAAAAATACACACTAAATAACGGAATTCCACTTTTTGTTGTTCAAACACATGAAGCACCGGTGGTGAGCATTCAAGCATGGGTGAGCAGAGGTAGCGTTCATGAGAGCGAGAGTTTGAGTGGCATTTCTCATTTCCTAGAACATGCTCTTTTCAAGGGCACTCGGCGTAGGGGGGTAGGGCAAGCGGCGCTAGACATTGAACGATGTGGAGGTGAATTCAATGCTTTCACTTCCTACGAGGAAACTGTTTATCATGTGACTCTTCCCAGTCGTTCTTTTGATGAGGGGCTTGATGTTCTTTGTGACCTTATCCAAAACCCAACTTTTGATTCCGACGAAATGTCTCGTGAGAAGGAAGTGATACTTGAGGAGATCAAGCGGGCGCACGATTCTCCGCACAAGATTTTATCGATGAATTTGTGGGAGAAAAGTTTTCCCGCTAGCCCCTATGGGCGGCCTGTGCTTGGTTTTAGGGAAACAGTATCAGCCATCAGTCCCGCAAGTCTTCGTTCTTACTTCCAGGCAAATTATCATGCCGGTACGATTTGTCTTGTTGTTGTGGGAAGTGTGGATAAGGGTAGGGTATTCGACCGTGTTCAGGCTCAGCTTTCAAGAGTCAAACTGCGCAAGTCCACTCGGGCTGCCATGCCCCGTCCAGGGACAGCGTCTCGGGTCCGTCTTGCTTCGGCTGTCCGAGATGTCAATGAATGTCATGTGCTGATAGGGATCAGAGCTCCTGAAATCACAAACCGGATGACGCCTATTCTAGATTTAGCCTGCAGTGCGATTGGTGAGGGAGAAAGCAGTCGGCTGTATCAGCATCTTGTGAAAGAAAAATGCCTTGCGCTCGATGTGCAAATGGGGCTTGTGGCTACCAATGGATGTGGGCTTGCTTCTATCGGAATCCTCGTGGCTCCAGATAAACTGATTCCCGCCTTGGAAGCGCTCAGTGTGCTGTTGCAGGGCATTGCCGAGACGGGCCTGCGGGAGGCTGAGATAAAACGGGTAAAGCACTCGATGGAGGCGGAGGTTATCTACGGTAAAGAAACAGTCGAAGGCTATGCCCGCCGGCTTGGTTACTATTATTGCCATTTTGGGGATCCGGAGTTCGAGCAAAAATATATGCAGGCAGTTCTTTCTGTTGAGAGAAGCGATCTCATGGGTTCGATGAACCACCTTCTGTCTCAGAAGCCAGTGCTTTCCGTTGTTATGCCAAAGGGGTTCGAACTGAATAAAAAGAAAGCGCTTTCTGCCTTGGCCATACAGCCACCCAAAAGGCTCGTGCTTTATTCTCACTCACCCTTTCAACCCGAACAGGCTTCGCTGAACGGGCTTAGTTTCATTACCAAGAAAATGAGTGCGCTGCCGATGATTACAATGAAAGCTATATTCTTGGGCGGCAGCAGGGAAGAGGAGGAGGGTCAATTTGGCATTGGAAACCTGTTTTCCCGTATGTGGACGGCAGGAACTTCCTCGTTTCGTTCAGTCGATATCGCCCATCGCCTGGAGTCGCTGGGGGCTAGCCTCCATGGTTTTTGTGGCAGGAACACAGTGGGGCTGAGCCTTGAGTTTTTGGCCAAGGATTGGTCGTCCATTAGACCGCTGTTTCGAGAAATCCTGCTTCAACCCACCTTTCCCGAAGAAGAACTGACGATAGAAAAGAATCTCATCTTACACGAAATTCTTTCCGAGAAAGACAGCCCTTCTCAGCTTTGTAGCCTAAATTTTCTAAGTAATCTGTATGGGACACACCCCTATGGTCGGTCTATTTTGGGGACTGCCGAGAGTGTCTCTTCACTCACTCGAACCCATTTACAACGGTTCTATCAAAAACAAGTGAATAGGGCTCATTTGGTCATTTCTACCGTCGGCGATTTTGACAGGGAAGAATGGATGGCGGAGCTTGCGCAGGCGTTCTCTGAGCTTGCTGCCGACGGGCAGGCGCCCCGACCCCCTATTCCCGTTTCTGCGGCAGATAAAGTGAGGGTTGTTTCAGCGGCAAAACAACCGTTGTTTCAGTCGCATGTGGTGGTTGGTTTTTTGGGGCCCACCATCCATGATACGGATAGGTATGCTTTGCGGCTTCTGAATTCAATGCTTGCAGGTCAGGGCGGTCGGCTCTTTTTGGAACTGCGAGATAACCAAAGCCTTGCGTACTCGGTTGCCCCGTTGGGTTCTGAAAGTCCCGAGCCGGGCTTTTTCGGAGTCTATATTGGTTGCTCCCCAGAAAAACTGGACCGTGCCTTAGTGGCTATCCGTGAAGAATTATCTAAGGTGCTGGAAAAAGCAGTCCCCAATAAAGAGCTGGAGCGGGCGAAGCAATTTTGGATTGGACGCTTTGAGCTGGATAAGCAGCGGTACGCATCCCAGGCCATGTTGTTTGGCTTGGATGAAAGCTATGGGCTCGGGTACGACCATTCTATTAAAGTGGCTGACCTCATGCAGTCCGTAACAGCTAAACAGATACTCGAAGCAGCGCACCGATACGTGCAACTTGATAAGGCGATCCTTTCTATCGTTCACCCGACCCCCCTGGAAGAAGAGCAGGTTCATCGAATGTGGAGCCAGGGCAAAAGGAACGCTAGCGTATCTGAAAGAACGGCTGAAAAAACGCTCTAAAATTTTCAATTTCAGGAAATGATTGGTCGAATGGCTTTTGTGAAAGCTCCTGCATGATCATTTTATCAAGGATTAGCTCGACTGAATTTTTGAGAGCCTGGGGGTGATACCCTCCTTCCAAGATGAACAGAATCTTTCCTTCACAGATTTTGTCAGCAGTCACCATTAACATTTCGGCGATTGAGCCATAGGCCTGCGTTGAGAGATTAAAGCCTTGCATTGGATCTTGCGAGTGACCATCGAAACCTGCTGAGACCAAAATCATTTCCGGCTGATATGCCTTAAGAATGGGTCCAACAACCTGACTGTATAAAGCCAAGAAAAACTCATCTCCATATTTCTTGCCGAGGGGAAGATTAACTGTGGCGCCTTTTCCAGGGCCTTCACCCACCTCCTGCATGTTGCCGGTGCCAGGATAAAACGGATGTCGGTGCGAAGAGATAAACAAAACGTTTGGATTTGCGTAGAAAGATTCCTGTGTCCCATTGCCGTGGTGCAAGTCAAAATCAACGATGGCAAGGCGGGCATTGGGTTTTTCTTCCAAGAGTGCGGTTGCTGCGAGAGCACTATTATTAAAAAGGCAAAAACCCATGGGTTCGTTAGGGGTCGCGTGATGGCCGGGCGGCCTGATTAAACAAAAGCCTCTCTTATACAGGCCAGTCCAAATGGATCGTGCTGCTTCTATGCATGAGCCTGCTGCTAACCGTGCGGTTTGAATAGAATCAGGACTGATGTACGTGTCGGCGTCGAGATAACCGCTCTTGCCAGCCACACTGAATAGCTTTTCCACGATAGTTTTGTTGTGGACCTTGAGCAGTGTTTGAAGGCTTGCTTCTGAAGGCTCAATGACAGGAATCGCTGCCAAATCCGCGCGTTCATCGAACAGGCTGTAGATACTCGTCAATCTCTGCTCGCACTCTGGGTGATCGGGGGGGGCTTTATGCTTGAGGAAAACAGGGGAACGCACAAGGCACACGGATGTTGTGGATTTCATGTCAGATGATTAGCTTATTTTGGGCCATTTTTCTTAGCCTGCTTTTTTTCTCGCAACTTCTCTAAAGAAATTGGCTTAAGTGTTGATATTTTGAATCCGGCATCCAATGCGCGTTTTATTATCCGCGCATTGAATGCTTTCGGATCCTTTTTGTATTCCTTCACCAGCTTAGCTCTGATCCGCTGTACTTCCTCAACAATCGGATCCTCTTTCCATTGCCTCAGGCTTTTCATAAAACCCCCATTAATTCTTCTGGAGTACAAATTGTCGGCGAGTCGATTCCTTGTGCTCGGTTAATCCTATCTATCACTTTTCGAATAACGCCATTATTGATGTGATTGCAGTTCCAGGTAACGAGATAATCGATCTTATAGATTGTCGCACATGCAACATGACAAGCGTCGAACCAGGCCTTTTCGGGGAGCCTGGCTGCACGCAAATACTGACCGGCTAGTTTCTCAATATCCGTGTTACCAACGATTAGGCGAAAACGAAGTGTTTCTGTCCGCCTTTTTATTGCGAGGCTGTCATCTCCGTCCGAAATCTCCTCGAAGACATAGGTTGAAATTACCGGGGCAAAATGCGGAAGCACAGAGCGCCACCAATGACGGGTAAGCTTCTGCTTCCTCGTGTTTTCTGGAACGGGACTTAATCTTCCCACTACAGCACTTATGATAGTGGTTTCCACGTAGATCGTTTGTTTCGAAGAGGTCATACTGAACCCGACTCTTGCAGTTTCCGCGTAGGAGGCCTTCTAATAATGAAACCTAGCAGGGATATGCAGGAAACTCAATATGCTTCGGAATGCTTCGGAGCGATGGTGATCGCTACCGGGTGGTACCGTTGGGATCGACAACAGAAACGGTCACTCTGTTCCCTCCATTGACCCTAACAATGTTTTTGGAATTGCCGAAATAAATGGTGCGGTCATAGGAGACGACCTCGGGGTGGCATGACAATCCGGCGGCAAGTGTCTTCATGAGATGCGGATTATTGTCTTCTACTCCAACAGCTGTCTCATCACCTAGAAGATATATTTTATCGATTTGAATTCCCTCGGCATTCAGCCTGTTGATGAACTCTATCGTTGCTTTATTATAAATGTTGAGACTATCCGAATGTGCCCGACCTATTTTGATGTAACTTATAGTACCGAATCCAGCGATAACAAGTTTTCTCAAGTGTCTGGTACCCAATCTCTTTGCATAAGCGATAATCTTTTCAGCAGCATCCGTAGCCGATGTGGGGCGCACGATATTGTTTGTTCCACCGTGTGCTTGCAAGGACTTTCTGAACTGACTCATTGCGCCTGTACTCCCGTCTGGGCCCAATAAAAAAAGTGAATCTCTATTCTGTGGATGGGGAATACGAACTCTGGAAAGCTTGGGTTTGCTGTTGATGGGTTCCATCTTTTCCCTGCGAATTTGGATTAAAATGCTTTGGGAAGTCTGAAAGTCGCCATTTATGGGACGGCCCCCAGTTTGTGCCATGCCTGGGGATCCCGGATTATCCTTATGCATTTTGCCTGGAGCGAGGTTCTCCCCGGTAGTACCGGTACCGACGCCGCTGTTTTCCGCTGCCCAAGCCGAATAGTTATTCATTAGGAATGCACAAAAAAATACTGTAATGGTAGATAAAATGAACGGTTTCATTTCTCCCCCCGGTGAAATGAGTTTACAGCAGCTTTAAATGCAAGGGGGCGGCCAAATTATCAAATGGGAGTCCGTAGCTGTTTTCTTAAATATCCGCATTCAACGGTGTAAAAGGACTGTCTATGCACAACCGGAATACGACTGGATGTACGCCGGAAAACTCCGGAAAATTTCATGTCATAGCGAGGAGGTGCTTGCAGTGACGACGCTATCTCGTTGAGATTGCTTCGCTGCGCCCGCAAAGACTACTGTCTCGCACAGACTGCAGCGCTCGCACAGACTGCTATCTCGCAAAGGCTCCTGTGAAGCTTCGGGATTCAACTCCTGGTTAGAAAACTTCGCGCTGTCCACAATGTGAATGCCTGGCAGGAAAATAGACAGTGAATAGCGGCTTATGCCAAGAATAGTTCTATACATTCCATATAGTAGCTTCGGCACAGCCATTGCACCCATACTGGAATAGAGAGCAAACAGCTATGAAATGCACCCTGCTTATCTCCAGCCTATTAATTTCCGTTTTCTCCTTCCCTTGCTTTTGCGAGTCTTTGGTTGTTCGGCAACCTGTTAACAAGCTTTTAGGAATGTATCAGTTTTTTTATTTGCCCTATCCCATTGAGTTTAGGGAAGGTAGCTCTCCTGATGAATTATTCCCTTACTTGGTGGATTCAAAAGGACAACTTGTTCGCTTGCTCACAGTAGGGGAAGTTGAGCAGCTTAACCAGGAATGGAATGCAACAAAGGTATCCTGGAAAAGCCGGTCGCTCTTATTGAACACGGCTGTAAGTGTTAATAAAAGTGTTCGCATCAGTCCCCATCTGATCAGCCATGTGATTTCCCCTCTGAGAAGCCCTTTTGATGGAATCGCACTTACGGATCGTATTCGCTTGGCGAATGCGCTTAAGACGAGAGCCCAGGATGTTCAAACGGCCTTCAAGCAACTGCGGTTCTTGCGATCGTTTCTTAGCCAAGGAGACGAAGAGCGATTCAACTTCTTTATTATTTCGGCAAGTTGGTGCGACAGCTGCCGTGAGTATCGCACATTGTTTGAAAGTTACGTCAAGATGTTTCGTCGCGATACCCTGAATCTTCATTCGGTTGTCATTGAAGATCCAAAAGAAGAGATCTTTAAGAGTGAGGTCTTGCGTATCTTATTTCCAAATCCAGCGAAGATTAGTCATTCAAGCATCATCCCTCGCTTTATTGCGCTTGAGTTCGTAGACGGCCATCCAGTGGTCTTGGAGGAAGGAGATGCACTGAAAGCCCTCTATGAAAGGTATTTTAGGCAGCATCGAGGGTTCATTGCTTCACATTCCAAATGGATCGGTCGTATGCTCGGGATTCCACCGGTTTCCCCTGCAAGCCCACGGCTGTTTAAGGCAGCCACTGGATACTAGGAGCCCCAACCCATAACCAAAGATGCCACTTTTGTGAGAGTCTTTTTGTGATACCATTCCGTCGTGGATGCAAGGGTACGCGCTTTACTCGATAAAAATATTTATTTGGGTACCTCCAGTTGGAAATACCCCGGTTGGAAAGGGATTGTATACCGGGGCGATTACCCATCAGAAAAACAATTCAACGAGACGTGCTTAAAGGAGTACTCGGAACACTATCCGACCGTAGGAGTGGATCACACCTATTATGCCTGGCCCGGGCAAGCGGGAATTCAAAAATATATGTCCTTAACGCCAGATTTTTTTCGCTTTGGTTTCAAGGTAACCGAAAAGGTGACCGTATTAAAATACCCGAAGCTTCCCCGTTACGGTAAGGATGCCGGCACAATCAATGAACAGTTTCTTGATCACGGGCTATTCCGGGAAAAATTCCTGGAACCGCTTTCTGGGTGCAAGCAAAAACTGGGTCCGATTCTCTTTGAGTTTTCTCAATTCCACACAGGAACGATTGTAAGTGGAACAGAATTTGTACAAAGACTCGATAGTTTTTTTTCTGCGTTGGGTGTTTCCAACGATTACGTATTTGCTGTTGAGATAAGAAATGCAAACTGGTTGAAACCTGCTTACTTTCAGATGCTGGCTAAGCATAGAATTGCACACGTACACAACAGTTGGACGCGTATGCCTTCGATCGCCGAACAATTGGAGGTGAGCCGTGATTTTGACTTGCCTACTGCAGTTTCCCGCATACTGCTCAGCCCGGGTACCCAATATCAGCAGGCCGTTGAGGCATTTTCGCCTTACAGTCGGGTCTTGAGCCTCCAGGTGCAGGTTCGCAACGATGCTGCCTTATTGATTAAGCGTGCCATCCATATGGGGGTGCCTGCCTATGTGTTTGTGAATAATAGGTGTGAAGGCTGTGCGCCCCAGACCATTCAAGGAATTCTGAATTTCGTCTAAGCGGCTGGATGACACGTCTAAAGGTGCTTTTCCCAGAAGACCCTCGGCTGAACAATCTCAATCCCACGGTATTGCCCAAGGCTTAGTAAATGTTGACGGTCCCCAGTCACAATAACCTTGCATGCGCCTTCAACAGCACACTCAAGGACACGGTTGTCGGCATCGCAGGAGCGAACTGCCTTAATTACATCTTGGGGCACAATGATCTCAATAACCTCAAGTACAGGGCTTACCAATACTGCGACTTCTCGTTTGGTCAGGCTGAACTTTCCCGAAGAAAGCACACGGTGAAGCTCCTGAAGAAGATGGAGAGAGATGAGCCAATCAAACTTTCGCTCGAATCCCGCTCGGAGGATCTTGAAGGGTAGCCCACCGAAGAGCAGGCCGGAAACAATGACGTTGGTGTCAATAACGGCTCTCAGCATGGCTACTTTCGTAGGGCCGCAAGCACGCTTTCAACATCAGAGGGCTTAAGCCCCTTCTTTTTCATCCGCCGGGCCACTGCCTTCCTGGTGGATTCAAACTCGAACTCTGATACATAGTGCCGCACGGCCTCACGGATAAACTCACTGATGGTCCGGTCCTCTTTCCTCGCATATCTCTGGATCAGAGATTCAAACTGGGGAGACACCGAAATAGCAATGACCTTTGAGCTACGCATAATCACGCTCCTTAGGCTTA
>JACQOU010000096.1 GCA_016207775.1 Deltaproteobacteria bacterium | reverse complement strand
GTCCTTAATACGCTTCGCATAAATTGCCGCTAACTCGGCTTCAGGGATTTTTTTCGTCACACTTGAGATCTAATCCCCGATAGGAATGATTGTCACATATTTAGGTGGCTATTCGTCTATCTGATTGAAAGAGTTGAGACTAAGAGCTGAGACCTTTGAAAGACTGAAGAAAGGCCAACTCCCTCCCCCCCAAAAAAAAGAAATGGCGCCCTACGGAGGGCGCCATTTACTTACGATTCTAATGTTACGATTCCAAATGCAAAATCTAGGTTTAAATGCTAGCGTATTCGATATTTTAGCCAACTGAGAAACTTCAAAATTGGAATTGGAATGAACGGCTTTTTCTTGGAGGGGCTATGGATAGAAACCTTGCACTAGAATTTGTTAGGGTCACCGAGGCTGCTGCGCTTTCGGTAGGTCGGTGGATTGGACGCGGAAACGAAACGGCCGCAGATCGGGCTGCTGTTGAGTCGATGCGCAAAGCATTCGATTCTATCAAGTTTGAGGGCACTATTGTGATTGGTGAGGGAGAAAGAGATGAAGCTCCGATGCTTTTTATCGGTGAGAAAGTGGGTGACGGCAATGGGCCCAAAATCGATATTGCATGCGATCCGTTAGAGGGGACGACCATCACCGCTCTGGGACGAAGTGAGGCGATTTCCGTAATAGCTGCAGCCGAAGATGGCGGTTTTCTGCATGCGCCCGACACCTACATGGACAAACTTGTCGTCGGTCCTCAGGCACGCGGAGCAATCGATATAACGGCAAGCCCCACGAAGAACCTTAAAGAGATTGCTAAGGCGATGGGTAAAGAGGTGGAAGACCTCATGGTCATTGTTCTTGATAGACCGAGGCATTCTGATCTGATTGCAGAGATTCGTAGCACTGGAGCAAGGATCCGATTAATTGGCGATGGCGATGTTTCAGCCGCCATCGCTGCTGCACAAGAGGAAACTGGCGTGGACGTGTTAATGGGAATTGGCGGGGCGCCAGAAGGTGTGATTGCGGCCGCAGCACTTCGCTGTTTAGGTGGGGACATGCAGGGCAGGCTGGTTTTTCGCAAAGACGATGAGCGTGCTAGAGCCCGTGCGATGGGCATTAAGGATGAGAATAGAGTGTACGGGCTGGAAGACCTGGCTCACGGGAACGTTATGTTTATCGCAACGGGAATCACGAATGGCAGCTATCTGAGTGGTGTTCGTTATTTCGGCGGCGGTGCATGGACACATTCAACGGTCATGCGGTCTGAGACAGGAACGATCCGCGATATCCGAGCAATCCACCATTTTGAACATAAACCTCGTTACGGTTGGTGATATGGCCAAGGTGATCCGATCCAAGGAACTGGCCGTTTCGGTGGAACGTTTGGTTGCGGTCATTTTAGACTTTGAATCCTACCCCGAGTTTTTGTCCGGGGTGGTTTCGGCTCGGCGAGAGCAAAGCTCGAACGGTAAACCGGTAGTTACCTTTGAGCTTGAGATTATCAAGCGCTTTGAATACACGCTTGAATTTAACATCACGGGGGTTGAAGAAATTGCTTGGAAGCTGGTGAAAAGCAATTTCTTCAAGAAGAATGACGGAAGGTGGCTTTTAAAGCGCATGGGGCAAAATCGAACCCATGCCAGTTATGAGCTGGACCTTGCATTCGGTTTTTTAGTTCCTGGCTGGGTTGCCAAAACGTTAACTGAAGTGAATTTGCCCAAGATGTTTGATCAATTTGAAGCGAGAGCATTGGAAGTGAGAGAATGATGGACAAGAAAGATAACGACAAAGAACAAACGGAAAGACCAAGGCTCACTGAGATGGTTCGCGAGCTTTCTTTAACTGCGCTGGCCGCTTTCTTCATGACTGAGGATTCTGTCCGCAACTATCTTAAGGAACTCAAATTGCCGAAAGAGCTGGTTTCACTATTGCTCGACGGTATTTCCAAAAAGAAGGACGATTTTTACGCTCTGTTGGCCAAGGAATTTGGACAAATGTTGTCGAAATTTGATCTCGGGACCGAACTGGGAAAATTTCTGTCTCAGCATAAGATTCATTTTGAAGCCAAAGTATCGTTTGAGCCCAAAGCTGGAGGAGAGAAGGGATGAGTGAGAAGCGGGCAGTCAGTACCCAGGCGGCACCCACCGCTATTGGACCTTATTCTCAAGGTATTACTTGCCGTGGATGGTATTTTTTTTCGGGGCAAATACCGCTGGACCCACGTTCGGGTACTATGGTTGGCAAGGATATAGTCGAGCAAACAAAACAGGTGCTGGGGAACATTTCTGCACTTCTTTCATCGCAAAAACTTACGCCAAAGGATGTGGTGAAGACGACAGTGTTTTTGAAAAACATGGGAGACTTCCAGGCCTTTAATGAAATTTATAGCCAATTTTTCAGTTCACCTTTTCCTGCCCGTTCCACAGTAGAGGTGGCTAGGCTGCCTAAAGACGCACTCATCGAAATTGAAGTGATTGCTGCTCAACATGAAGGTTAGTGTTCCGGGCATTGTTATTCTACTCTTGCTGGCAAGTGTGGGGTTTGCCAAGAAGAACGAATCTTCCGGTCAGAAGCCCAAGCCCCCCCAGACATCCGTTCATAAACCCACGCTCATTGACGGCACGGCTGCTGTCGTAGGTAAAACATTAATCACGGTTGAAGACGCACGCTTTTATCGCGCCCTACATCGGTATAAAGAAGGTTTGGCTGATGCGTTAAATGTTGAGCTGGTAGATGAGCTCAAACGAACCGTTCAGAAAATGATATTTGAAGAACTTGTGTTCGAAGAAATGAAGAATCTGAGGATAGAGGGAGGGGGAAAGGCGGAGGTCGAAAAGGCATTGGGTGCGGCCAAAGAAAAAGGCAGGAAAGAAAAGTGGCGTGAAATTCTTGCTCGCTTTGGTAAAACCGAAGCCGAAGGAGTCAATCGCCTTGTTAAAAGTTGGCAAGTTGAAAAATTTATCCAAAAGAAGGTGGAGACCCTGACCCCAATCATTACAGAAGCGGAAATTGAGAAGTACTACCGTCAGAATCAAAGCCGTTTCAAGGGGGAGGATTACCTTAGTCTCAAGCAAGGAATTGTATTACTTTTAAAAAGGCAGCGGGTGGAAAAAGGACTTGAGGAATGGATACGATTTCTAAAGGAAAAATACGCTGTAAGAAATCTTTTAGAGGGCTAAACAACTTTTTGCGCATGACGATTCAGCCATTATTGCCAGCCACTATTGATGACATTGTCCGCATAGAGAAATCTTCATTTTCGAAGGCTTGGACCCGCGAGGATTACTTGTTTTTTCTTAACCATGCATGCGGAGTTTCTTTTGGCGTGTTTAATTCACACGGCCAATTGTGCTCTTTTATCATCAGCTTGCTTGTACAGGGGCATATGGACATTATCTCATTAGCCACCCATCCTCAGTACCGACGACAGGGGCTTGCCAAATTATTACTGAGCCATATCGAGAAGTGCCCGGGAGTTAGAAAAATTTTTCTTGAGGTTGAGATGGATAACTCGCCAGCGCTCTCACTCTATCAACAGACTGGGTTTTCAATAAGTGGCGTGAGGAAACGCTACTACGGTGGCCAGAAAGATGCCTACGCCATGATGAAAGCTATGAATGCTCAATAGCTTGGTTGGTCACTTTCTTTACCCATGTTCTGATGCGAGGGTCCGTTTTGCCGAGCCGGCGATAAGAAGGCAAATCTGGCTTGGAGCAGACGGTGCATCTGAAATGGTCCAGATGCACATGTGAAGGGACTAAGCTGCCAAGATCCGTTTCGACCACGAAAGCGGGTAGGTTAAAAGTGAGCTTGTTATTGCGGTTCTCAAGGAAAGGTTCGACGGGACGATTGGACTGTTTGAAAGCCCCAATAAAATCTTCCCGTACTTCAAAGCAACAGGGGCCAATGGCGGGTCCCAGTACTGCATGAACCGGGGTTTTGTGCCGAGCAAACAGGCGGACCATCTCTCGAGCAATCCCATCCTTGGCTCCTCGCCAGCCGCAGTGGATCACTCCGACAGGGCTTTCAGCGGTCTCACCATAAAAAATGATGGGCAAGCAATCCGCCGTGAAGACAAAGATAGGCAGCTCGTAAACAGTGGTATAAACGCCATCTGCTTCTTCACGCTGTTTGATGAGTGCAGCCGCATGTTGTTCGTTCTGAATCTGGATAATTCGGGTGCCGTGCACTTGTTTAATGAGTGCGCTTGTTTTACGGTCTTCCTCAAAATCAAAACCGAAGCGAATAGAGTCAGTCACCAGCATCCATCCTTTTATCAAAATGCATCAGAAGCGTAAGAAAATGTGAAAAGCGATCCGGTCTGGGAGCGGTGAATGTCATTGTTTTTCCGCTGTCGGGGTGATTGAGGGTCAAGGAGCGGGCGTGGAGAAATGGGTAGTCTGTGGTATCCAGCACTTCCCCAATAACAGGCGATAGGCCTGTGACCTGTGGGCGTGAGGGGCCATACGTGCGATCACCGACGATGGGAGTCCCATTTTCGGAAAGGTGAACACGTAATTGGTGCGTCCTTCCAGTCTTGGGTTTCAATAAAAGATGAGAAAAGTGGGCGTAATCACCGATTTTTTCCCATCCGGTAAAGGCTTCTCTGGCCCGTCGGGTTTTTGAACTCATCTTTTCCCGCCTGCTCACGTGTCTTCCAATGGCAGAAGCAAACGATCCGCGTTCTTTCGTTCGGCCGTACACAATGCTTTCATATTCCTTAGCAACAGTCCTGTCATGGAATTGCCGTGCCAGCTTTTCAAGAGACAGGCTATCCTTAGCAATGACCATCACTCCACTTGTTCCGCGATCCAATCGATGGACTATCCCAGGGCGTGGACCTTCAAGTGCCCCATAATTGCTGCAATGTCTAAGGTGATGCAAAAGGTAATGGACCAACGTCTCGCTTCTGTGTCCCAGTGCGGGGTGGACAACCAGTCCTTGAGGTTTGTTAATGATAATGAAATGTTCATCTTCGTAAAGGATATCGAGAGCGCCTTCTACTGCCTGTAATGACAAGGCTTCTTCCTCAAAATGACCCCCAACCGTATCGCCCGGCTTGAGTCGCAGAGAGGGTTTAGCCACCTTCACTAAGTTCACTGCGATGTGACCTTTCTCAATTTGCCGTTTAACGAACATACGACTGCGGCCCGTCCGCTCGGCGAGGAAAGAATCGAGTCGAATATCCTTGTCAGCGGCAACAAACAAAAAGCTTTCGGCCATTATTTTTGTACAGGCTGTTTTTTATCGATGTTTTCCATGTAGGACTTAACCGTGGTTTGAGGCGGCAGCTTGTAGAGTGAAGCGAGGTTTTTTACGAATCCTTGGACATACACGCGCGCGGGCAGCTTCTTAACATTCTCATCTTCGATGGCACGAATAAACTTAAGCGGAATTTTGGTCACTCGAGTAACATCTTCCAGGCTCAATCCTTTTTGCTGACGTATTTCAGAGAGGTAAGCGCCTGACAGCACGCTGTTGGACGGTGCGGTTTGCTCCCCGGTGGGCGGTTGGACCGGTGCCGTAAGTGCCGGTGGGGGAGTAGGGTTTGGAAAGGACCCGGGCCCGGATGCCGCTGATGTTACAGGGGTAGTTTCCATAACGGGCAAATCGGGGTTGGATCGTTGGAAATTAAGCTTCCGATCGTATTCAGCGCGCTTTTCAAGATTTGACAGTGTTTGATAGGCCACTTCAAGTCTATCCTGAATTTTTTGAATATCCCCGTCATCAAACAGCGAATAGGTAGCCATCGAGTCTCTTGAAAACGCATTCTTGGCTGCATGATAAGCTGCAACGATTTCCGACACAGTAGCCTTGGGGGGAACTTTTAACACTTCGTAAAATGTTTCTTCTTTTTCAATCATTTTCTTTTTGCTGAAGCAAATGCCTTAAGATGTCCTCCAAATGTGTGACAGCGGTACTATTAGGGGAATCAACCATGAACGGTATCCGTCTCCTGATAGACTGCCAAACCGCATTATCATAGGGCAGGTAGCCTGCGTAATCAACCTTCATGCCGAAATAACGGCTACAAACCATCTGAATGGATCGGCCAATATCGGCTTCCGCTTTGACTCTGATTTGGTTGACAATTAACGACACGGCAAAGTGTTCCATCTTATTTCGTAACTCAAGGCTTTCTACGGGAGCGAGTCTACTGACCTCTGTGATGAGATCATTGGGGGTGCGTATCGCTCGATTATCTTTTTGGTCCATGGTTTTCTCAACCAGCTGGCGAACCAATGTGGAGGAGGTCGAACTTCTTAGCATTCGGTAGAATGCGGATTTAATAAACCGATAGGCATTTTCTATTGCGGTGGGCTCTGGCGTAACGATGACAATTTTTTTCTCAGCGAGAAGAAAAAAGTCGACAGTGTTGGATGAGGTGCCAGCCCCCAGATCCAATAAAATAAAGTCGGCAGCCACTTCCCGAAACTTTCGTAAAAGGCGGATCTTTTGAACGTGCCTGAGGTTAGCAATTCCCACCGGATCATGGGCTCCGCTAATGAGGAATAAGTTTCTAAAGGGTGTTGTCTGAATCAGGTCATTTACGTTTTCGACCTTGCCTACAACAAAATCGCTTAAAGTGCGAACCGGGGCTTCAACCCCGAGGCTTGTGTGCAGGTTGGCTCCTCCCAAGTCCAGATCCACCACGACCACTTTTTTATTGAGCCAGCTCAGATAGACGGCCATATTTGCCGTGAGTATGGTCTTACCGATTCCTCCTTTACCGCCACCAATGGCCCAAATCGATTTCTCAACTGGAACCACTAGCGAACGACTGGGGATGTTGACCTGTACGTCAGCAGTGGAGGGACCAGGAAATTTAAACTTTAATAATGCCACGTGAGACTCTTAGATGGGATTAAGGTAGGTACTACAGTCTAATGCTATTATCTCTCAAATGGGCAATGTTTCAAAGGGGCTAAAAGAGTCATGTGCATACCAGGGAGAGCTCATTGGACAGGAGCGACCCGCCGTGGTAGCGGTAAAAGATTGTCATGGGAATTGAAACGGTTAGCTTAATTATTGCGTCGTTTGTCAGCGGTTCTCTGGGCATTGCCGCCCTGATGCGGAATTTCCGAAGCAGCCTTTCCGTGTGTTTTGCTTTGTTGTGCGCGGCGCTATTTGCACACGATGCGCTCTGTGTTGTTGAGAGTTTCGACTCGGTTCGCCGTTTTTCCAGCCCGCGACTTCATGCCATGGCCATTCTGCTCGTAGGCCCAACTGCGCTCATGCTGCTGAGAACGCTTGTGCACCGATGGCGAGGATTTGGGACTAAACTTGTTTTTGCCTATCTTCCGCTGCTTGTTTTTTTCATCGTGCTCACAATCCTTCCCATGCGTGCCAGTGTGGGTGGTTGGCTCCACGTCCTTGTTCATCTGCTTTTTGTTGTGCCAGCTTTTATCATCCTTTACGTTCTAGCCAAGAGCACCCAACAGGCTACTTTGACAAGAGAACGGCTTCGCTTGCGATACGCCTTTTGGGGTGCGGCGATTACGGTTGCGTTTTTTACCACCGATGCACTTCAGTTTGTTGATGTCCCGGTACCTCCATTAGGCACGCTCGCTCGAACTCTTTTTC
>JACQOU010000093.1 GCA_016207775.1 Deltaproteobacteria bacterium | reverse complement strand
AGTGCGATGATGCAGGGGAGAACGCGCAAGTACTCCAAGCACAGCTTCGGGAACTGGGGTTGGCCCTGGCGCAAAAATTCTTAATTTTTCGAACATTGGATGAGATTTCATAAGAGTTCACACCGGTATGAGTATTTATAACGTCGCAAGACTATTGGAGTATAAGGACCCCGTCAAGCCGTCCCTCAAAGTGACGAATTTTGGCTGCTTTGAAATGCAAAAAAAGAGTTGATCCGCTTACCGAAATTCTGCATAATTACGCATCCTGTCGTGTACTAACTCATTGCGGAGGTGGCGATGCCTGAAAATGTTGTGGTTCCTCATCGAGAAATCATTAAGAAAATCTCAAACAAAAAAGACCTTACAATCGAAGACCTTTTGGAAGACCAAGACGTAGCTGCTTTTTTCCATTATGTTTATACAAACGATCTCAGGCTAAAAGCCATCGAGCTTCTTGAAAAACGCTTAGCCAATTAGATTTCCTGGGTATGGTGCACCCATTGCAATTCCCAAGAGAGCTTGTAGGATGGGCCCATGCGAAACGAGCCGCTCATCATGGGAATTCTGAATGTGACGCCTGATTCTTTTTCGGATGGCGGACTTTATTTTGACCGAAATTCCGCTCTGGACCGTGCTCGGCAGATGTCACAAGAGGGTGCGGATATCATTGATGTGGGAGCTGAGTCCACGCGACCGGGGGCAATGCCAGTGAATGTGCAGGAAGAACTGAACCGAGTCTTGCCGGTACTGGACTTGGTTAAGCCTCTGGCTGGCAGGATTTCTATCGATACGACCAAATATGAGGTGGCAAGGGAAGCCGTTGAGCACGGCGCTTCCATCCTAAATGATGTGAGCGGCGGTTCTGATATTCGCATGGCAGAACTGGCAGCTGAACATTCCTTGGATGTGATCCTCATGCACAGGCAGGGGACTCCAGCGACTATGCAGGTTTGCCCAGAGTATCCGCAGGGTGTGGTCCACGAAGTTTTTGAGTATTTGAGCCAGAGAGCTCGGAAGTTTGAGGAAGCGGGGGTAGTCAAAGAAAAAATCTGGGTGGATGTTGGAATCGGTTTTGGAAAAACCTTTGAGCAAAATTGTCAGCTTTTGCGCCACCTGGATCGCTTCAATCAGATTGCGGGCCGAGTGGTCATTGGAACCTCCCGCAAAAGTTTCCTGGGGAAAATGCTGGGAGAAGAACCGGCGCTTCCCGTGGACAGGCGGTGTCCGGGGACCTTGGCATCCAATCTCTGGGCTTATTCTCAGGGAGCATCTGTCTTTCGGGTTCATGACGTCGGAGAATTCAAGCTCGCCTTAACGACTTGGAGGAAAATAGTTAATGTTAGTGACTAGGGAAGTATCCTTTCGGGCGCGGCACTCGCACAAGGGAATGATTTTGGAGCCTGAGCATGAACATGAGTTTACAGTGCTGATCACCATTAAAGGTGAGCCGAATGAAGAAGGTTTTATTGTTGATTTTAGGGCCATCAAGCGCCTTTTTTTGCGAGCAATTGCCGAGTTGGAAGGAAAGAACCTGGATACAATCTTTGAATATCCCACATCTGAGAACTTAGCCGTTTGGATTGGGGAAAGGTTGGCGCCTTTTTTCCCTCTTCATCTGGTGGAAGTGCGAGAAAAACCGCACTCTCGTGTCATTTTTTCGCGGCGTGAAGCAAATGGAGCTTAAAGCAAAAGTAGCGATCGGACTGGGCAGCAATCTTGGGGATAGGAAAGCCGTTATTCGAAAGGCAATCCAGGTTCTGTGTGACGAGTTTCTTGAAAACCCGCTTGCTTCATCCATCTACGAAAGTGAACCGTGGGGTAAGCAAGATCAGCCCCGTTTTCTAAATGCTGTGGTGATTGGACAATCCGAGTGGAAGCCTCCTGCTATCGTCAATTATCTGAAGAATTTGGAGCGGGAGCTTGGACGCACGCGTTTTGAAAAGTGGGGGTCGCGTGAAATTGATTTGGACTTACTTGTCTATGCAAATGTTATTTTTGAGGGCGAAGGCACCCTAGTTCCCCACCCTTACCTTGCGGAACGCGCCTTTGTGCTGGCGCCTTTAAGCGAGGTCTGGGGAGATTGGTTACATCCGATAAAAAGGAAGACAGCCAGCGAGCTGTGGGCAGAATTTCAGGCAAACAACCCTAATCCGCTTATTTCCCGGTCTCCTTTAAAAACCTAACTTCTTTCCTCCAGATTGGCCGAAGCTCTCCTACAAGATACAAGGAACCGGTAACAAGCAATAATTCGCCTGGTTGTGTGCGTTGCTCCAAAGTTCTTAAGGCAGCCCGAGGATCTTCAACAAACGGCTCAATCGAATAATAGTCTTTTGGCATTTGCCCTTTGTAACGACCGATTTCAGTCAGAATAATCTCATCGCTTACGTCGTTTAAGGCTTCGAACATTTCGAGATAGGGTTTATCGGGTGAAAAAGCACAAAGTGTCCTGAGTTTCTCGGGCTTAAGCGTCTCAAGCGTTTCCAACAGGCAGCGAATACCGGCTGGGTTGTGGTCGCCTGAAAGAACAATACGCGGGTTTGAAGAGACAACCTCCATTCTCCCTGGTGTAGCAACAGCAGAAAATGCTTTTTGGATAGTTGCCAACGGAATTTTTGGAAAGATGATTCTCAACACCAGCAACGCTAATGCCGCATTTTCGAGCGTGCCGCGAGTTGGGTTAGAGAGGTCACAAGTGATTGGGCCAATCTTAGCTTTTTGGCCATCAAAGGAGATGTCAGAGCGAGAGCGCGGAATTTCTTTTGATAAATAGTAAATGGCGTCCAAGGCTTCGCAGCGTCGAAAGAGTTGTTCCAAGAGGTCTTTGTCGTCAATACCTGTGAAAAGCAGTCCCGACGGGTGAACAATTCCCAGTTTTTCGTAAAGTATTTCGGTGAGTGTGTGGCCAAGGTATTGCTGATGATCCAAGGCAATGTTTGTGATGATACTTGCTACAGGCCATGTCACGTTAGTGGCATCGAGCCTTCCCCCCAGCCCCACTTCCAAAACCATGAAATCAAACTTTTTTTCCTTCGCCCAAACAAAGTTAAGAAGTGCCAGGTATTCAAAATAAGTGAGATTAAACTCGCGCGCCGCACTTTCATATTCCAGAGCAAGGCTGCAGAACTCATCCGATGGTATTGGCTGCATGTTTTCAAGGAAGCGCTCCGTGGGTGATTGCAAATGAGGAGAAAGATAAGTGCCAACGTGGTGACCCGCATACATAAGTGCAGAGGAAAGAAGCAGCGAGGTCGTCCCTTTACCATTGGTACCCGCTACCATAAGTGCTGAGACCGTCCGTTCAGGGTGACCGAGACTTTTGAGCGCCTCCTGAAAGCGGTCGAGCGAATAATGAATGCGTCGTTCATTTCCAAGCTCTTCAAGCAACTGCTCGACCTTGTTATGAATTTTGCACTCCTTCCGTGTGTGTCAACCTTTGATACAGGGCAAACGCCGTGATTTCAACCGCTTGCAAAAGCTGTCTTTCGCGCATACATCACATTCGACGTTTGTCCAAAAGTTTAACGTTACCTAACCCACGAAGAATACATAGAAAAGTTGCAAATCCGTTTCTCGAAACAGTGGCCTCCCACTTGCAGAAGGGAGTGGGTGGGGTTGATTCAAATCTGTTTCGAGGGGGGTTAACAGTGAACATACCTTCAAATATCTATAATTTCATGGACTATCGAGAATTTCTCAAAGACCGCTATCGCCAATTGAAGGATAACGATCCAATGTTCTCCTTCAGGTTTTTTTCTAAGGAAGCGGGCTTTGGCTCACCCAACTACCTAAAGCTTGTCATGGATGGGAAGAGAAACCTGAGCGACGAGGCAATAGCCAAGTTTGCTAAAGGTCTTCGGCTCGACAGCCATGAATCGGAGTACTTCCGCTATTGCGTGCAATTCAACCAGTGTGAAAACATCCACAAGAAAAAAGTCTTCGAGGCGAAACTTCTCTACCTGCGTGAACTTTTTAAAGTAAAAAATCTGATTCCCGAGCTCTATGACTACTATCATGAGTGGTTTCATGCCGCGATTCGCGAAATGATCAAGAAAGGCGGTATGAAGAATAATCCTTTGATGATTTCTCAAAATCTAGTGCCGGCGATCTCTGAAACAGAGGCCGCAGCGTCGATCACGCTTCTAAAGAAACTGAACTTCATTACTGAAACGCCGGACGGCGTTTTGGCTTGCACCACAGCTGCAGAGGTGGATTCTGCCACCACCGCTATGGCGCAAAAAATTCACTACGAGCAAATGGCTGAATTGGCCACAGAGTCCATTTACACTCAAGGCCCTGAAACTCAGGACTTCGAAACAATGACTCTGTCCATGCCGCCTGCCATGATTGCCGAAGTGAAAACGAAGATACGAGAGCTCATCGAGTCTCTATCAAAGACTCATGGCGGCTCTCCGGGCGATGCTGTTTATCAGCTTAACGTCCAGTTCTTTGCGCTGACTAAGCAATCGTCGACTCGGGAGGAGGAACGACGAGCTGCCGGGGCAAACGAGGCAGCGTAAAGAAGTAACGACAAGCATATTGAGGGCTCTTGGGTGTTTATCCGAGAGCCCTTTTTCTTTTCCATTCTGCAATAAAGCGATCGAGTTTTGAACGCTCAAAAGGATAGGCTTGAATGTTTTGGGCTTTCAAGAAAGCTACCAATGCCTTAGCCGTCCGCCGGGGCGTTGTTGTTTCCACCTCAACTTCATAGAAGGTTTTATGAAAAATACGAGTGCGATCTAATTCGACTGTCAGGTTTTTTGCTGGTGTTATGACAGTCCGTGTAGTTTGAATGCTTCCCAGTAGGCGAATATCGGTCAATTCTTTCTGAGGCAGTTTTGCTTTTAATGTAAGAAGCGGATTGGAGCGAAGGTCTATAATAGAAATTGTTTTCTTAATAATGGTTCGAGCTATATTGAGAGATAGCCCGCACTCAATCTCCTCACGGACTTTATAGCCACGAATTCCTGGCTCTGGACTGGCAGCAGGGTATTTCAGCGTAATTGTCGCTTGAGTATTGTCGGTGATTCGTAACCTGAGTCCCAATTTATGTCGGTGTAAGCTCAGGGTTGGCGTATCAAAAAAATAATTGTCGAGTTGATGAGTGCTTTGGTCAGACAATAGGAGCAGCTTCTGATATTGCGTTTTATTTATTCGATATTTGAACTCTTTTTCCAACGGTCGGCCTTGGCTTGGGCACCTTTGGAATATTAACAGTGGAGGGCCTAGATTTAAAGTCTGGCTCACTGAATGCAACTTCAGGCATAGAAGGCGAGGGGATAGGCGATGCCGGCTGCCAGCCTTTCAAAGGTGCGCTGGCAACGGATTTAGCAGATAAATTTGTAAGTGCCGCCTGCCGTGCCGATTGCCCGAGAGATAAGCTGATGAGTGAAAAAATGACTGCCAGTACACTCATTCCCAAGGCCACCTTGGTCATCAGCGCAGGCTTTCGATGTTGGATACGCGAAACTTCCTGCATGGTTTGGACGTAGGAAGATTCAAGAGTCGTCAGAGACTTTGCTGTTTTCTCAAAATGACTTGCGATTGCTTCGGATGCTGCCTTTGCGTTCGCCCATTGCTTCACAAAAGACTGCATGCTTTCTTCCAGGGCGTGAGTAGCGGCAGCTGTGTCATCGGATGCTGAGGTTTTCTTTGCCCTTTCTTTTTTCGGGGCCGGACTTTCAAGTTCCTCGCTAGCCGGTTCATCAGAGGGCTCTTCCGATAACTCTTCTGATGAGGAGCTCTCTACCTCTTCATCCTTGCTCATTTGTTCGAGTAACGACTTGCGCGTGCGTCGTTTCCGGGGTTGTCTGGGAGCGGAATCTTCAGTCTCGTTATCCGACTCAGCCTCTTCGGTCTTGGCATCCAGTTCTGGCTCACTGTCTAGGTCTTCTTCTTCGGGCTCTATGGAGTCCTCTGCAGCGGCTGGTTCAATTAATTCTTCTTCTGGTACTTCCTTCTTTCGTCTGCCCATAAATGCCCCCATAGTGGAATGCCCGCCTGATGTGACAGGCACGTGACTGAGCAGAAGCAGAAGCAAGGCGAATGCCAAGCCCCCAGGCGTGATCCAGTGGACAGTCGCCCCGTAAAGTGACATTTTTCGGCATTCGAGCGACGGAAGATGCGCTTTACTTACGAATGAGGATCATTCGCACTCCAGCATCCTTTGTGTCTTTGGCCTCAAAGACAATTTCAAGAAGACCTTCCTCGAATCTGGTTATAGAACCTGTGCCGTCTGGGATGATAAACTTTCCATTCTTGAATTCTCCCACTGCCCTGGTTTTACCATCTACTAAAATCGTGACTTTGGCTCCATCAAAAGTCACTACCAGATCTGAGCCCGTCATGTCGTTTGTACCTGTCGATATTACTTTCCATGGACCTTTAAGGTCAGCATCACTGACCTGCGGATGGGTAGTTTTTGCTGTATCGCTAGCCCGCATGTGAAGGCACTTCATAGATATTTTTGATTTGGAGTTGGGAGACGTGCCATTGAGGACTAGAAAGTCACCTTCGCCTTTGGTAATGAGGAAGGTGAAATCCCCGCAAATCATTCGGTGACCTTTAAGCTGGCAGACTTGTCTTACTATTTGTCTATTCATGTTCAGGTCCTTAGCGGTGATGGAATCACGAATTTCTACCCTGTTGCCTGTAATCATTAGCGTGTGCCTTGGATAAGAAAACGGCATTCCCGAATCAGGCGGGCTACTTCCCCCAACGGGTACGCATTCCCCATCCAGGGAAGCAAACTGGGAAGCAAAAAAGGAAGGTCTCCCATCCTTTTCGCCGGCGTACCCGCGAATGGAACAAAGACTACCGTCTTTGCACTTATCCAAGCTTGCTTTGCATTTGTCATCGCAAGTCTCCAGTTTGTATTCTGTTTTCTCCCCGTCGTCGGAGTAAGACACAAAAAATGGCCAACCCTCAGATGGACTGACTGCTTTTATTGCGATTTGTCCAATCAACTGCGCTGATTGATCCAAAGGGCGAGATAAGTTCTTTAACGTGTGCGAGCGGTTGTCTCCTTGAACCCGTTGTGGTTCTGCCGCAAGACACGAAAACGACAGCGTGAGCAAGAAAACCGAAAAGATAATATTGCCAATGAGCATTCGAACCTCCTAAGACCAGCCTTTTACCTGCGGGTTTGTATTGAAAAAAATGTGCCAGTCATTCTACGTTCCCAAAATTGTAATCTTTTCAACGTTGACTGGTTGTCGTCAGCGGTGGCTGCACACAACTGAAAGTGTCGATGCGTTCATGTGAAGCTTCCTGTTATTGACAGCTGCACGCCTCTCTAACTTTTTTGTGCATGCACTTGCTTGCACGACGAGACGTAACGTGAGTTGAGATACCAGCAAACCTGGATACTTTTTAACCTAAATGAATCATATTTCGGTAGCCGAGAGCCCTTCTTTTGAGGGCTTAATAGCCTGTTCGGATAATCCATGCCCTGAAAGATGCATCATCTTATGGTGTGAGGCACATAGGGTAATGATGTTCTCAAGCTGATGGTCGCCTCGCTTTGAAATGGGCTGGATGTGATGAAAATCGATGAAACGCGTGTTGGTGCATTGGGGTATTTGGCACTGGCCTTGGTCTCTTTGGTTCACCTGATGTTTAATGGCAGCAGGAATTGCTTTTGCCTGTGTGTTGGGTACGCTTGTGCTTGCACGTGTTGCTTTTGGGAGGGGATCTTCCCGGTTTAGAAAACATTCCACTAAGCACTGCAACGTCT
>JACQOU010000101.1 GCA_016207775.1 Deltaproteobacteria bacterium | reverse complement strand
GGCAAAGTACAAAGAGCAGGTTTCCCAAAGCCTTTGTAAAAGTAAATTACTCCGAGAGCAGCTAATGACAGGGCAGATGATCCTTTCCATTAATTTTTAAAATCTTATTTGCAACGTAACGAGCACACTGAGTATCCAGCAATTATTTGGGATGCGGGCACAGACTAACAGGCAAGGACTCGGCTGCAAGACAAGCAGCAATCACTTGTGGAAAGGTGCGTGGCACTATCCCAAGCGCTTTTTCAGGCGAGACACTTTGTTCATGCATCCTTGTTGGAAGGCGCCCAACGTGAGCAAGGCGGGTGCTCACACGTCACTCCCCGTATCCTTAAGATAGGGCGTTATTTAGAAACAGCTGAGGGCGTCCTACCTCGGATAGCCTCTCGATTGTTCGTTCAACGAGAGGCCTCCATGGTAGGACGCCCTGGCTATAAGGCATCACAGGTTGCAGAACATACCCCCCAGCGACGGAAAAAGGTTGAGGTCCGGTAGAAAGTGCGAAACCTATTTGCGCCGGTCTCATGAAACCGGACAGTTCTATTTCGTTACAGCACCTGGAGGCTGGTTACCCATCAGGGCGGGAGAACCCAGTGGAATTTTTGCCAAGAGCTCATCGAATTTATCCTTTTTCTCGATTAGAGATTGGATAAGTTGCAATGAGTAGGCGGGCATTTGAGTTACATACGCAGCAAGCCCCGTTGTGATCACATCCATTTGTGTTCTGGATTTAAAAAGGCTGTTGTTGATGTAGGAAAAAGTGTCACATCCATTGAGGTAAACCAACTTGTATCGGTTGGATGAGTAGTGGCTCACGAGTTCTGCAAAGTTGCGAACCTTCTTCCCATATCCAGAATGGCCATTGTAAGCAATCAAATCAGAATGACGCATACTCCGATAAAGAAATCTTAGGAATCTTTTGCCACGGCCGAGGGTCTTGGCATTGCCCTTTGTGATGTTGAAAATAGAAACATCCAAATTTCCGGGCAATGTTTTGAAAAACGCACGGACAAATTTGAAATCTCCATAATCCACTGTGCTCGTTCTCAATGGAGTGCCATAGGCTTGTGTGAGCAGAGTATAAAATTCGTCGCCACCGCTGGGAAGTTTGGGGTGTGTCTTCTCAAAGTACAAAGTGGCACGTAATGTTCGGTCGGCCCAAACGGTCTCATAGCGGGGAACAACGTGAGGAACCGAAAAAGCAATCGGCGCTAAGCTCATGGGGATACGTACAATGAACGGCGCCTGGGGATCGGTTCGAACGGTGCAGGTGGGCTTGTCGGGACGAAAATAGAAAAAGAAAGTGTCCACTCCTTCCTCGTAGGCAAGTCCGCAGCTTTTTACATACGTGGCGTAAAATTGCTGTATTCCTTCGCTGTCTGCGCGTCCAGGAATAATCAGTTCAACTGACTGGGATAAAGGATGCGCATTGCCCAGGCCAACAAGAAACGTTGCCCGATACTCGATCCGATGGAGATCTTCGCCTGCGGGTTTTACGTCATTTAACTCAATCTTGAGAGTGGATCCCAAGGCGGGCGCCGACGATGTTGCATTCAGTTGTCCAATAGCAAAGTGAAGCTGTTGGCATATTTGCTCGCGAACCGCATTCGGGTTAGTTGTCTTAGATAAAATAACGCCGTTTTCAATCGTTGCTTGTGAGAATGTCATCGTCGTGCTGTAGAACCAACGATTTTTTTCATTCGCAAACGATTGATTAATAAGGAAGAGAAACAAACAGAATGTTAGTGCCTTTCGAATCATAAGTGAATGCGTTGCGAGGGAGGGTGAGCTCCCTCGCAAATACGCAGTTACCTTTATGGAGCGATTGGGGAACAAGGCCAGAAGATCTGCGTGCGTACCTCGCTCTCCGGAACAATAGTTGGATCGTCAATGTATACTTCCCATGGTGCGCTGACGGAGTAATACCCGTAGTTGTCCATCCACCATTCAATTGCCGCATACGCTTGATCGAGATAGGGATAGGGACCCGTATGCACCGTTGTCGCGGTTAGTCCCCCCGGTAGATAGGTGCTATAGATATAGCCCTGTCCGCTGTAGGGAAATTGCTCCGAGATATAAAAACCCACCTGAACGGTTGTGTACCAATCATGGTGTCCTAAATATCTCGCAAAGGCCGGTCCGGGTTCGTACCCATACTCCCTGATAAATGTATCTATTTCCGTGTAATACTCCCGCATCGTCGAACCCAATATAGAATCTGGAATATTAGCCTGTATGATCATGACGCGCTCACGGTTTAATTGAATGAGACTGACATCATGCTGTGACGCTATAACATGAGCGCTCACAAGAAATACTAATAGTGGAACAATCAATAGTTTTTTCATAGAACCCCCTTCGACGGCCCTATGTGCAAGAAGAATACCAGGTCAATCCGAATCGCCTTCGCGTTTGTTTTATGAATTTTTTCTAGAAAATATTGGCGCGATAGGGAGCGCTGGTGCCAGATGGTCCCCGTTAGCGCGCTGCGCGCATTTCAAAATGGCTCTACTTCCGCTAGTACACTAGCAAGTTTGGAATGATGGTCTTTTGGCACAGACCTTGCTCAGCAACGGACTGTTGAAGAAATGAAGAAGTGAAGAAGTGATTCAGTGAAGAAGTGATGAAGTAATGAAGTGATGGGGAAATTGGGGGCCATGCACAACTCGATGAAACATCACGTCGGAGCGTCTCTGGGAGCTTACGTTTCCGTTCTGCACCATCAGCCGACTCGCTACGCAGACTGGGAAAGTGCATCGCTGCTGGGAGAAACTGAGAGGCAATATGCTCGTAGCCTTTCTTCGACGGCAGCCAAATGTCGCTTCACTCAGAGCCATAGCTGTCTCAAGCAATTGTTGGCTGATGCAACAGAAACCAGTCCACAGGAATGGCAATTGGTGAAGGATGCAAGGGGATGTTGGAAATGCGCCCAAAGCAATACGCTTCCCAAAATGTATTTCAGTCTTTCTCACAGCCATCAAGTGACCGCCATTGCCCTATCCAGGGAGGCACCCATCGGTATCGATATTGAACTCCAAGCCCATAAAATTTATCCGGAACAGGTTGCAGCCGCTTTCCATGTAAATGAACTGAAAAGTCTTTCTAAATTTTCTGTAATAGACCAGCCTACTCAAACTCTCAAGCTTTGGACTGCAAAAGAAGCGTATACAAAATTAACAGGACTCGGCCCCTTTCTGGAACCCTCCACATTTGAAATATCTGTGGATCCACTCCGGATTAAAATTCCTTCTTCCCAAAATAAAATTGGTTTTGATTCGACAGAACTCTTTCTAAACGGACATTCTTATCGCCTAACCGTCGCAGCTACGAAGAGCAAAATGAGGGGCGATTATGTTTGAAGTCCCACAACGTGCAGAGCACCTGCAAGAAAGGTTTTTTTTTGCTGGTGCGAGGCCACATGACGATATTCTTTGTTTGCAGAGTCTTTTCGAGGTCCAGGCAGATAGCTTTCCCAATGCCATTGCGATTGAAGGAGACTCCGTTTGCCTGACCTATCGTCAATTGGAAGTTCAGGCAAATCAATTGGCCCATCTGCTTCGGGCTTACGACATCGGCCCCGGAAAATTAGTTGGCCTTTATTACCATCGTTCGGCTGAGCCGATTATTGCCATTTTGGCCTGTCTGAAAGCGGGTGCGGGTTATGTGCCCATTGATCCCATCACCCCACCTGACAGAATACACCATATACTTGCTGAAGCCGGCATCGAGCTCATTCTTACCGAAAAGGCCTTAGCTCAAAAGGCCCGCAGTTTCTTTCAGGGGAGCTGTCTGCCCACCGATCTGCTTTGGGATGAAATCAGCAAGCAGCCAGCCACCCGGCTCACTTCTTTTGATACGGGGGTGAGTGAAAACGATTTGTGCTATGTGATCTATACGTCGGGAACGACGGGACGACCCAAAGGAGTGATGACCGAACATGGTCAGGCCTATCGTTATGTACTAGCCTTTAACGAAGTGTGCGCTACTGCGCGAGCGGACAGGATTTACCAAGGCTTCTCACTGAGTTTTGATGGATCGATTGAAGAGATCTGGATGGCTTTTTCAAACGGCGCCACGTTGGTGGTGCCCTCTCCCAGTACAGCAAAATTTGGGAATGAACTGGCCGCTTACCTCGTTAAGTACAAAGTCACCTATTTTTCGACGGTCCCCACGCTTCTTTCAACGTTCAGCGATGATATTCCAAGTCTCACGCAACTGGTTGTGAGCGGGGAAGTGTGCCCGGCAAACTTGGTTTTGCGGTGGGCTCGCCCCGGTCGTTCCATGTTTAACGTCTATGGTCCGACGGAAGCAACCGTCAACACGACCGCGGCTCTTTGTACCGCTGGCGGGCCAGTCACCATCGGCCGTCCTTTGCGTGGTTACGAGATACATATCTTAAATGAAAATCTTAAGCCGGTTTCTTATGGCGAGAAAGGGGAGCTTTTTGTAGGGGGCAGTACGCTTGCCCGGGGATACTTGAAACAACCGGAGCTGACAAGCGAGCGGTTCTTGACGGTTCAATTGGCGGGAGTGGGTCAGCGGAGGCTTTACCGTACCGGAGATTTGGTCCGCTGGAACGAAGCGGATGAACTGGAATTTTATGGTCGCATCGACGGGCAGGTAAAAATTCGCGGATACCGGGTTGAACTGTCGGAAATCGAAATGGTGCTTTTGCAACATCCGGGTATACGCTCGGCTACTGTTCGTCTGTGCGAAGTTCAAGGATTGCAGTCCCTAGCGGCCTACGTGACCCTGGATGATAACTGCATCGTACTGGACAAAAATGCACTGCTGGACCACCTGCACAAGCAATTGCCCAATTACATGGTTCCTTCCTATTTGGAGATTCTTGAGGAGGTCCCCACTCTGGCCAGTGGCAAAGTCAATCGTTCGCTTCTTCCCGATCCCGTTTCGTTGTTTGTAAGAAACGAACGCAATGTGGAACACCCCTCTACCGATGTGGAACGACAAATCGCTGCTCTTTGGAAGGAAGTACTTGGCGTTTCAGAAGTTTCTGTGAACGATGATTTCTTCAAAGATTTGGGTGGGTATTCACTGTTGGCTGCAAAAATGGTTACCCAAATTCGCGAGCGCCTGAGTTTTGACATCGCCATCCGGGATGCCTATCAATTTCCGACGATCCGACGGTTGGCTGAGCATTTAACGTCTCAATGCGCTCAAAAAGGAGAAGGTGAGCGACCGACAAGCCATGAAGTGTTTCAAAGCGTGTCCAAGTGGGAAAGATGGACGGTTCATGCGTTGCAGGGGCTTAGCATTTTCGGTCTGTATGCGGTGGGCACTGTTTTCTTTTCGATTATCGCCTATGTCATTAACAGTATTTTGCACGCTGGGTTGAGCATACGGGTTGGCTGCTTTTTGCTGCTTGGCATGGGGATGCTTTCTTTGCCAATAGGATCGGTGGTGGCGATTGCTGCCAAATGGATTTTGGTCGGAAAATTGAAGCCTGGCGCTGTTCCTTTGTGGAGCTTTGCCTACTTTAGATGGTGGCTCGTTAATAAACTACAAGGCTTAAGCGGAGCGGGAGCTATTGCCGGAACGCCGCTGATGCCGCTGTACTATCGGCTCTTGGGGGCGCGAGTAGGTAAACACTGTGTGATGGATACGACGATGTGCGGAGCGTGGGACCTGCTGAGTGTGGGCGATGAAAGTTCTATCAGCTCGGATGCTCAGATTTTGTGCTATCGCATCGAAGAGGGAATGCTCAAGTTTGGGGCTGTGGAGATTGGTAAGCGTTGTTTCATCGGGCGACATTCCACTCTGGGATTGAACACTTCGATGGCAGATGACTGCCGATTGGATAGCCAGTCGTATTTACCCGATGATGCAGCCATGAAACCCGGAGAATCGCGAAACGGTTCTCCCGCATTGGTGTCTAAAGTGGAGTTGCCGGAGAGTGAACCGGGCCGGGTTGCCTGGCGTCGGCCGCTGTTTTGGTCCATCGTTTTCGTCGGGATTTTTGGTTTCACTTGGGCGTTCATGTTGTCATACGGCCTGGCCTGGCTTGGAACATTGGTTGCTGCTTTCTGGCTGGGTGGCTTTTGGTGGGGGTTGACCTGGCTGTTCGCGAGCCTTCCAGTGGGATTTGTCTTTTACTGTTTATTCTGTGCTGTTGTCCGATACCTGGTCATGCCCAAAGCCCGAACCGGGGTCTTCCCCGTCGACAGCTGGGCGTATGTGCAACGCTGGTTTTTCGATGGTTTCATGAAAGCCAATCGTACCATTCTAAAGCCCTTGTATACGACGCTTTACCTTCCCCTTTGGCTCAGAATCATGGGGGCACGGATCGGTCGGGGGGCAGAAATCTCCACGGTGTGGTATTTCTCTCCGGAATTGATCGAACTCGGTGCGGAAAGCTTCTTTGCGGATGGATGCATTATCGGAGGTCGCAGAACGTACCGAGGAAGATGCCAAGTGGAACGAAATAAAATTGGACGCCGCAGCTTTGTCGGCAATGGGGCTAATGTGCCGGGGGGATACATAATCGGTGATCAATGTCTGTTAGGGGTTCTCTCTTCGCCTCCTGCCACGACGGCGCACATGCCAAACGAAACGGAATGGCTCGGCAATCCGTCTTTTTCGCTTCCTAACCGAAAGAAAAATGTGAGTTTTAGTGCTGCCGAAACTTTTGAACCCACCTTTAAGCTTTATGCGGAAAGGGCGCTCATTGACGCTTTGAGGATACTCATTCCAACCTTCCTGGTGACTGCCTCGATTGGCGTTGAGCTCACCTCGCTTATCTTTTTATATTGGGAGCTTGGTCTAGCATGGACGCTGCTGCTTTCTCCTTTTGTCACCGTGGCGGTTGCACTGTTTATTATTTTTTCGGTTATCATTCTAAAGTGGATGGTCATGGGGCGATTCAAACCGACGATTAAGCCCTTGTGGTGTCGATACATCTGGCTCAATGAAATGGTCAACGGTGCC
This sequence comes from Deltaproteobacteria bacterium, assembly GCA_016207775.1. GTDB lineage: Bacteria > Bdellovibrionota > FAC87 > UBA2466 > UBA2466 > JACQOU01. The sequence continues at coordinate 2,934 of JACQOU010000101.1, read as the reverse complement.
TATGAGACTCTGTTCATCCCTTTAGTGTCGCTATTTGCGGGAACGCCGTTCATTGCTATTTTTCTCAGAGCGATTGGAGTGAAGGTGGGCAAGCATTGTTATATAGATGAAATTCTGTTCTCCGAATTTGATCTCATTGAGATCGGGGATCAGGTGTCTCTGAATAGTGGAAGTGTGCTGCAGACTCATTTGTTTGAAGACAGGGTTTTCAAATCCTCGACGGTCAAAGTGGGTGAGGGGGCTTCGATTGGAAATATGTCCATTGTGCTGTATGACACGACCATGTTGCCTCACTCCTCTTTATCGTCGCTGTCCCTGCTCATGAAGGGAGAGACCTTGGCGCCACACACAAGTTGGCACGGTATCCCGACGTCGCAAAAGACGTGATGATTCAACAGAAACGACAACCAATCCGATCAGTAGAGTGTGAATGGTTGCCATTGGATATCGATATTGTGCGTACTGTCAGCCAGTGGATCGGCTGGGTTATCCGATGACAGCGACTGCGGTCCTATGAAAAGCTATGCAACCTATTATGAAGATAATCCCACGTACCAGGCCAATACGCTGAGCGCATGGAAAACGGCTCACCCCTCGAAACACCATATGGATGCCGATCGCTTGTTGGCAGCCCAAAAGGTTCTCGCACAAAATAATCACTCCGCCAGTTTTCTGGTGGTGAGGAATCATCACCTGATTTGGGAAAGTTATTTCAATGGCGCAAAACCCAATTCCAGTATGAATGTCCATTCGATTTCTAAATCGATAATGGCCGCTTTGGTTGGTATCGCGCTGGAGCGAGGCCAAATAGCCAGCCTAAACCAACCCGTGGCCGATATTTTGGGACATCAATTTAAAATCCAGGATGAAAAAAGAAAAATCAGCATCCGCCATCTTCTGACGATGACCTCAGGTCTGGACTGGAAAGAAGATGTGACAGAATATGAAATTGAGCGAACGAGCAACTGGCTTCAAGCGATTTTTTCTCTCCCTGGCACGTCCAGACCGGGAGTTCGATTTAATTACAGTACGGGAGACACCCATATACTGTCGGCTGTCCTGACCCACGCAACCGGCCAAAGTCTCTGCGCCTTTGCGCATGAAGTTCTCTTCGACCCTCTCAATATTCGAGCCGCGCATTGGGGAAGGGACAAACAGGGCTATTCTTCAGGAGGGTGCAATCTGTACTTAACCCCACGCGAAATTGCTACCGTCGCAGCCCTATTCCTGCAAAATGGAAAATGGAACAATCGGCTGATTGTGTCTCCGAGTTGGATGCAACAAATGTGGACACCACAGGCGAAAGTCGATTCCAAATACGATTACGGATATCTGTGGTGGATTCTTTCACTCGGCGGTTATCCAACCTATAAGATGTGGGGTTGGGGCGGGCAATTTGTCTACATAATGCCATCTCTTGATCTCATGATTGTGATGACCTCAAGCACTGCCACAGAACATCGTGATTTGGATGGCGATGATTTTGTGGAAACCTATATCCTTCCAGCATTGACTGTAAAAGAATAATCCCATTGTACGGTATGTGGGTGGAGCCAATTTGAACCTTGCGGTGGAGATTGGAACCAGGTTTAAATAACGACCAACGTGAGACGGGATGGTAACGCACGTGGCTATTGGCATGGGAGTTGCTGGTAGTTGCGAGGGGGCATGATGAAAAGAGTCGATTCGATTGATGTCATCCGAGCCATTGCAATTATTCTGATGGTGCCCTGCCATTTTATTTTGTTGCTCTCACCCTATGAAGGTCCGTTCGAGGCGGTCTATACGTGGGGCAACGAAATTTTAGGTGGGCTTAGCGCTCCGTTATTCCTGTTTGTTGTTGGGTTAAGCCAGGCGCTTTCCTCATTCAAGAATCCACCTTCTGAAACCCTGTTTGATAAATCAGGCATGAGGATGGTTAAGCGAGGGATATTTATCTTTGTGATCGGCTTGCTGATTGAAATTCCATTGGAAGGGGCCATCTACGCGTGGGACATTCTTCCTCTGATCGGTGTTTCACTGATCATTCTTTGTGTACTTCGGCGCTCCACACCGTTGACTCTTTTTCTCTGCGCTTTGTGTGCTTTCTTGATTGCACCTTGGTTGCGCGGCAAGGTGGGTTATTTAAGCTTTTGGTCTCCCCAAATGTCACCCTCAGATTTTGTTGAGGGATTGCCTTCATTGTTCACCGATCCGTTGAATGAGTACTTGCACGGGCTCGATCCGTTGCTTTCAAACGTTGCCGCTGGGTTTTTTGTCACGGGGTATTTTCCTTTCTTCCCATGGATTATGTTTCCAATTCTTGGATTTATGGTGGGGAAATGTTCGTTCGGTACTCAAGGGACTGGTCGCGCCAGCATTGCTTATTTGGCTTTAGGATGTTGTCTGGTATCGATTGGACTCGGAGTGGGCGTCTATGTATATCATTTTGGCTCTGCCAATTTTGAGTCCGGTTTTATTGCACCTCTTACCTTCTTTCCAATCACTCCTCCCTGGCTCACCGTCCAGCTGGGGGCTTGTCTCATTTTGTTCTTTATATGCCGTAATTTTTTGGATGGGACTAATCGCACCGGTATCGGATTGGATTACTGCCGAGTGATTAGCCGCTACTCTTTCAGTGTTTACCTCCTTCATTATTTGCTGGCCTATTGGTCGGTTCGTATTGCGGGCCTGGTCGCCGGAGAAGATGGCTTTCAATTTCTCGCAAACGCGGTTAGTGCTCCCACTGCGTGGGTGCTGGCCGTTGTGGCGCTGGTTAGCTTTTACTTTCTTTTTCAACAGTGTGATAAACGCGACGGAAAGTTTACTGTCGAATGGTTTATGAAACAGCTCATCCCAGCGGTTTAAAGTACTTGCCCCGAAAACTCATAACGAAAAGCGCTTTTATATACCAAAATGCCAATAAGAGATCAATGTTTGCGTGCCGCATCGCAT
>JACQOU010000089.1 GCA_016207775.1 Deltaproteobacteria bacterium | reverse complement strand
GGTGAGGCCGCTCTTCGTTGTAAGCAAGAAACCGATGAAACAGTACAACGTCTTCTGGATACAAAAAAATCAATTAACTATGAGTCCGTATCTCTTAACCCGAAATACTTTAAAGTGGCTGAGCGTGATCTCGCCACAAAATACGATTCCATTTTTAGCGGTGGGTGGAAAGAAAGAGCGAAGGAACAGGTAGCGAGCATTCCCGCGATCCTGAATGTCATCAAAGATCTTTACGGTCTGTCGTACAGTTGTGATGTCGCGGCGAGGTTTGTTGAACTGCGTGCACGGCTCGGTGTACGTTATTGCGATAGTCCGAAAGAAAAAACTTCCGAGTTTAGGCAAACCATAGTGGGTGCCACCTCTTTCCTTAAGGCTGGAAAATATTTGGGCAAGATCGGTGTTTTAGAAGTGCGCACCCAAACCCGTGAGAACCAGGTGACGGCTGTTTCGGTCGCTCATGCAGGCAATCGGAGTTTTGTTTGTATCAATGATGGAGCGGGTGTCTGTAAGTCGCGTGAAAACAACGGGCTTACGTTAGTGATTGATTCAGTCGATTCCTTCCAGATTTTGAATAGTGACGGTGATTCCCAAGCGTTTACTCGCATCATTGACCTGAAAGAAGGGCGTTATGAGTTTGTACTCAGTAACATGGATCGGCAGACTGCAGGTCAAAGAAAAGGAAAACAATACTCATTTTGGTTTTCCACAGATAAAACCGGGCGAAAAGTACTCAATATGGAAGGTCCCGCACTGGACTCGGGACGTTTCTATGCTCAGTTCTTGCCTTCGCAGATCAATACCTACAATGGCATCACGTATCCCACGCAATCCTTACAACTGGCAGATGAAACCACTTTAATATTTAAATCGTTCGACAGGGCTTGGCTCACGTATACAAAGCCCATTGTCCCTTCATTGGCCGAGGGTATTTATGCAATAGTGGAGACAGATCCAGAAAAATTTATGGACCTGAGTGTAAAGAGTCTGAATGACGATCCGTTTGAGTTTGAACTTAATTCTGTCAATAAAGACATTCCCTTTAAACTATCGTTTGTCTGTGACGAACGCCTTAAATGTGTCGCCAAGCGGGAGGGGGAGCATCATTTTATAGTGCGGCTATCCGGGGGAGAAAAATGGGGGGCTGAGTTTTCTTTGGTTGGAGAGAAAACGATGCGCTACCGTTGGTCGGGAAGGCTGAAGTGAGAAAACTCTTTCGGATGAGCCATGTCCTAGTATTAGCCCTTGCATTGACTTCTGCATTGTCTGCCGAAAATGCGGCTGCGCCCTACGATTCGCTCCCCGTTGATCCCGCTCTGTGTGGTCCGGAAGATAGGGGTGAGGAGGGGAAGCCGGGCGTATTGTCGACCGCAGGTTTGGCGCCCTACAAGTCGTATCCAGAAGTATTGCAGCTGCTCCATCAGTATGGGAGGAAGCATCCTGGGCTAATGACCGTCTATTCCATCGCGGATCCTCACCCAAAGACCGAGGGTGGAAACGAAATTGGGGCCGTTCGAATTTCGAAGGCTCCCATTTCGGAAATGTTCAAAAGACCTGTTGTTTACTTTAATGCCCTTCAACATGCTCGGGAAATGATGTCCATGGAAGTGGCCTTGGATATTATTCAGTATCTAACAGATTCTTATGGGGACGACGCTCAGGTGACTGACTGGATAGACAAAACGGATATTTGGGTTGTGCCCGTCGCAAATCCGGATGGTTTGGACATGATATGGAGAGGATTTCTGAACTGGCGGAAAAACGCATCAGCGTATGGCGCGTTTGCTCATGGAAATGTGATGGCAAGTTATTCAAATGTTCCTGCAGCGAGCGATGTGAGTGCCGGTGTCGATCTCAATCGGAACTATCCTTACGATTGGGACAATCAGGAACAATCCACTAAAAAACCCGAGAGTGAAGACTACCGTGGTCCCCAACCAGCCTCTGAAAGAGAAACTCAAAACCTGATGTATTTTCTTTCGAAGTATAAGCCCGTTGCCGCGATATCGTTTCACACAAACGGTGAACTGGTGCTTTATCCCAGAGGAGTCAAGGATCAAGCCCAATTGCCCAATGAGACGACCTATCGATACATGGCACGAAAAATGGGTGAGCTGATACCGAAAGACTGCACTGAGGGGACTTACCGCTATGGAGAATTCTGGAGTGAGCTTTACTCTGTGGTGGGAACGGAGACGGGCTGGATGAGTTCGAACCTGCATACATTGGCGTTCGTTATTGAACTGAACGCTCCGTATTTGGGCTGGCAACCCCGTTATGAGAAATGGAGGGATCCCACAGTTAGAAAGGCGCGAGCTGCGTGGAAGCAGTTGGTGGGCTCTGTATGGACAAATTCGTTTTACGGGACGATTTCAAATTCTAAACGCCAGCCTATTGCCAATGCGAAACTCGTGCTTTCTGACGCTGGTTTGCAATCCGCATCGACGGCTTCGCCCATCTATGAAGCCAATTCTGCCGGGTACTACCATTTTATCGCCGTTCCGAATCGACGATATACGCTCAAAGTCTTTGCGGATGGTTACCAGCCAATCGTTCAGGATGTGGTGTTGGATAGTCGTTCTCAAAAGAATGATTTTGAGATGCGGTCTTTGGTAGAGGAAGTGCCATGAAACTCTATTTCTTATGTGTGCTCACTGTGCTGGGGATGCCCGCTATCTATTCGGACGTTTTGGCGGCAGAGCAGGACTATGCGGTTGCTATGTTGTCTGATGTGCTCAATGCGATACGGCTTTTCAAATCGACCGACAAATCCGGGAATGCATCCTATTGCAGTGGAGTGTTTCTGGAAAAAAATGTTGCCATCATGAGCGGCAAGTGTGTCAAAAGACTTCATCAGAGCGATCCGAGCGGGGGCCTCAGCGTGTTGGCAATTGATCGCAGCGATATTGCAGCCATCGATCATTACATGCACCCAGAGCTCACTTCTGTGGATAGGGGTGCATGGCAGATTCGGGCTTCTTTCGATATCGCTCTCGTCGTTTTTTCAAAAGAACAATTTAGCAGGCTTGCGATTCGTAATACACACGATGTGAAAGTGCTGTCCCCATCGCCAGTCAGGGAATCCACTGAATCAAAAACGGAAACAGTTTACTTTCTTGGTCACGGGACGCTGGGCTCTGGGGATTCCTCCAATCCGGAAGTTTATCGACTAAGCCAGGGCAAATCCCACGTTTTAAAGACGCACAAAGGTTACTTCATTGCTGAAATACCGAAGTACCGGGGTTCATCAGACTCGGCAAATTTGGCCAGGGTGGAATGGGCCGAAATTGGGGCGATTGTCCTAAACAGTAAGTTTAACATTGTGGGAATTGTCTCTTCGATTCAAACGTTAAGACTGTCCGGAATCTCTGGGGAGCAACGGTATGCTGTGGTGACCAGTCTTCAGTCTGAGAAGGCGTACGAGCTGTATGAACGTGCCATCAATTGTCCAAACGGGCGATCCTGTGCCATTAAGTTTGCGAATTCAGGAGTGCAGGTTTCACCGATTATCAAGACGGGGCACTATGCAAACTGGGAACGATTACACTGCGAGGTGAATCTCACGTCGACTACAGATGAAGAACGCGGGGTGCTTATGCATGTCGAGTTGAAGGGGATTGGAGGCGATTGCGAGCATTATACGGATACGTTTAAGTCTTGTTCGGACAACCAGTGTTTTAGCGACAAGACCTGCCAACGTCTTACCATTCAACCTGTTGGGTTTGACCTTGTGATTCAAGGTCGCTCCTATTCGTTTGGACCAGCCGATCGGGTGGCTAAGATTGCTTTGGACGAAGATGTTCCCAGTGTGAGTCTTTTTGAACCCAACAAATGTTTGACGGCTGAGTTTAAGGAGCCGGCCGAATTGATTTGCGATGATAATGGCGGGAAATGGATGTTCCTCACTGAATCGAAAACTTATCTGGATGGGCGTGACTCGTGCCAGGCGTTTGGTTACCAAATGCCAGGTTTCGAAGACGCCAAAAGAATCGGCACGCAACTTCGTGCTGTTTACAAACCCATGTGGACCGCGCAAAAAGCACCGCCAGAAGTGCAATCGCAAAATTTGTACGCCTTGCGTGCCTTGTATCCGGGAGACGAAAGGCGCTTTGGTAAAATGGATGGTGCAGAAAAAGCAGCGGTAGCCTGTTACTGCCCGAGGTATTAATCCAAAAGCGACGTAACTGGTCAGTTTTCTGCGGCAACCCCTATGATCTGCTTGTTATTCACGCCTCACTGGCACACATTTCCGTGCATGTCGTAGAGTCCCCAAAGATTGGCTGACTTTGTGACCCCAGGAACGGATATTTGCCCTGGCGCGGCGGGTTGTGATTTTTGCCTAAAGGCAAAAAAAAACACGCACATTTTTGCCTAAAAGCAAAAAAAAAGGTAGTCTCTCGGCAATGGATCGATATTTGGAAGCACAGATATTAAAGGATTTGCAGCGCAAGATGGTTTTTGTGGGTGGCCCACGCCAGGTGGGCAAAACCACGCTGGCTAAGAAGCTCGTAAACAAGTTTAATGGGGCATATCTGAACTGGGATATTCCTAAGAACCGCACTGTTATTCTCAAAAGAGAGTTACCGGCTGAAACTTTCCTGGTATTTGACGAGCTTCACAAGTACAAGAAATGGAGAAATTATCTTAAAGGAATATATGACGAGTACCTAAATACAAAAAAAATTCTGACTACCGGAAGTGCTCGCCTTGACTATTATCGTTTTGGCGGGGATTCGCTTCAAGGACGGTACCATTATCTAAGGCTTCATCCATTTTCGGTCGCGGAGTTAAAGGGGGGCCGCGAGGCCTTCGATAGGCTTATGCGATTTGGTGGCTTCCCCGAGCCCTGTTTGGAAGGGTCCAGGATTGAAGCGGATCGTTGGTCAGCGGAATACCGGACACGCTTTCTTGAGGATGATCTTGAATCGCTCGAAGATGTCGAGGACATATCTCAGTTGGAAACTCTTTTGCTGCGACTTCCTGAACTAGTAGGCTCGCCACTGTCTTTAAATTCATTGAGAGAAGATCTGGATGTCAGTCATCGAGCCATTTCCCGCTGGATGAAGATTTTCGAGCGTCTATATCATGTCTTTCGAATTTCCCCTTTTACAGGGCCCAGAATAAGAGCGGTGAAGAAACAGCAAAAGCACTACCATTTTGACTGGAACCTTGTCACTGATCATGGCAATCGCTTTGAAAATCTGGTCGCCTGCCATTTGCTCAAGTGGATTCATTTTGAGATGGATACAAAGGGACAAGTTTGGGAGCTACGATATTTTAGAGATTCTGACGGGCGAGAGGTCGATTTCGTCATCATGAAAGACAGAAGACCGGTTCGATTCATTGAATGTAAGCTATCAGATACTAGCATTAGTTCTTCCCTGCGCTATCTTAAAGAACGTTATCAAACGGCTGATGCTTTTCAATTGGTCGCTGAAACGGAGCGAGATTTTGTCAAAGAACAAGTACGTGTTGTGCCGGCATACAAGTTCTTGGAACGGTTAATTTAGATACTGAACTTGGGCTGAGCTGGGATCCCCGACACGCGGGGAATTATCTTAGCCTCAGGTTCTGCAATCCCAATAGTTTTGATAAGCAATAGGAGGAGGAGGAGCAAGCCACTGAATGGTATAGGAACTTGCGCCGGGAGGGGCATTTTTTGCCGGAGACAGCACCCATTTATTTCTGCCATCTGTCCAGATTGCTTTTCCATCGTTTGTGGATCCAGCCCACTGGGCAAAGGTTGAGGTATGGATCACCAGATTCTCTCCATGGGTGAAGATGACGCCGTCTCCACTTGTGTGGGTGTCCTCAGTCACTGGCTCTACGGGAGCCAGACGATAGCTTTTGGTACGGGTGTCGTACGCTAGAACGATATTGGCCGCTTTCTTTTCGATGTTCATTTTCTTGCCATTGTTATCCAGAAGATCAAACTGCCTACCGTTCGTAAAGAACACTTCTTCCTCCTTACTTTGCTCCGGATGTGACGCACTCCACGTATAGTACTTGAGTGAATGCGTGAAATCGCCGATGCCCGCCATGTGCTTCTGAATTTCTGCCGAGTTTTCCAGAGATGGCACGGTATCGTATTTCAATGTGCCCGTATTGTCGGAATGAACGAAGAACAATTGGTTGGTATTAGTATCAACCGTTTGGAACCGGTACTGATCTCCTGTGTCTGTTACGTGGGATAAACCTAATTCTTTCGCTGCAGCAAAGAAGTTTTTCGAAGCGCTAGCCGCATTTGTTTTAACTTCTTCTTCATACTTGGCCATGATGTGAGAATAACATTTTGCTTCACCCTCACACCCCACAAGAAATTGTTTTTTTGTCACTCCATCTTGAAACGTCTCATATTTTTGTCCTTGCTCATTGTACAGCGACTTATAATTTGTTGCTGTTTTTACTTCGGAGCTGAAATTCTTTTCGAATGCGTCGTGCGCCATCCTGCCTAAACTGTTTTCTTGTGCGCTGCGTTCCGGATGAAACGCTACTCGATACGCTGTATTTGCCTCCTTGTTCGTCACCGCCTGCTTAGCCAGTTCCTCGAGCTTTGCTTTTTGCGCAGGGGGAGTCAGCCCCTTGAGAGAAGCCTGCATACGAAAAGCTGCTTTCTTTTGCGCTTCGGACAGTTGAGGCTCCTTCCTAAACACTTCGAGCGCTCTTCTGAGTGTTTCTTTTTCCAAGGCAGCCTTGTCGACTGTTCCGTCTTTGCTCTTTGTCGCCACAGCAACCAACTGCTCGTCCTTCATGAGGCTTGCTGCCAAAATGGCGATTACTTGAGGATAAGACTTGCTGACCTTAGCAAGGAGTGACTGCAGCTTTTCGGCCTTCTCACGGGTTAACAGCCCACCTTCCTTC
>JACQOU010000092.1 GCA_016207775.1 Deltaproteobacteria bacterium | reverse complement strand
GCACTGAGCTGGGCAGAAACGGGGTGGGCTGCCCTTTATGCGTTGGCGTGTATTTTTTTCTTCCTCGTCATTGCCATTCTCTGTTTCAATAGGAAAGATATTTTAACTTAACCCTAGTGTTGCATACACCGTGAGGAGCTGCCTTGATAGCTAGTCTAAGATTATTTAGTGAAACTCCATTGGGCGAAATCCTTTCATTAGCTCTCGGTGTGATATGGGGAAGCTTTTTTAATGTTTGTATTGTGCGGATACCGGAAGGGCAATCGGTGGTTCGGGGCCGTTCTCACTGTCCGAAGTGTAAAGCCCCGATTCACTGGTACCACAATATTCCATTATTCAGCTATTGTATGCTGAGAGGGCGTTGCCAGGCGTGTGGGCAGCCCATTTCGCTGCAATACCCTCTGATAGAGGCGGCCACAGCGCTTATTTTTTTGTGGGTTTACCACCAGTATGGATGGAGTTTGAAGTTTCTGTTTTCCGCAATTTTTATTTCCGATCTGCTGGTAATATCCGTGATCGATTTTTATCACCAGATTATCCCCGACGGGCTCAGTTTGGGGGGCATGGCCGTTGGGTTTATCGTCAGTTTTCTTGGCGGGGAGGTCAGTTGGGTACAATCGCTGTTGGGTATCTTGATTGGTGGAGGAACATTTTTTGCGGTATCTTTCCTCTACGAGAAAATTGCAAAACGAGAGGGCCTCGGCGGTGGAGATGTGAAGCTCTTGGCAATGATCGGTGCGTGGCTGGGTCCGCAGAGCATTCTATTTACCATCCTTATTTCGAGTGCGCTCGGCTCGATTGTTGGAGTGTCTCTTATGATAGGCAGGAAGAAAGATCTTAAATCGGCTATTCCTTTCGGACCCTTTTTAGCTCTTGCTGCTGTTATCTATCAAAGATGGGGCGAAATCTTGGAAAATCTTTTTTTCCAACACTGAGCTGAACTGAATCTTGTCATCTTCCTTCCTCATCAGTACCTTTCAAAGATGCCATTTCTAACAAGCATTCTTGTGCTCTTGGTTGTAGCGCGATTACTCGGCGAGTTGATGGTAAGGTTAAAGCAGCCGGCAATCGTCGGGGAAATATTGGCCGGAATTCTGCTCGGGCCCGCTGTCCTTGGATACATCCAACCTACCGATCATCTTGCCGGCATTTCTGAGCTAACCGTTTTTCTTATTGTATTAACGGCTGGTTTGGAAATGGAGTTTGGCGATGTGATCGGGGCGCTGCGGGGTCTAGGGCTCATGGCCTCGTCTCTTGGTTTTGTTATCCCCTTTGGTTGTGGAATTCTCTTGGGGGTTGCTTTTGGCTTTGATGTAATGAAAACAGTTTTTCTTGGGCTCTGTATATCGATTACAGCCTTGCCCGTTGCCGTTCGGATTCTTGATAACTTTAAACTTCTCAATACCCCGATCGCCTCTTATTCCATAGCCACCTCAATCTTAAATGACATAGCCGCCCTGCTGCTTCTGGGTATCGTTTTGGAATTTAGAGTGGATGCGGGAGCTACGGCGACTTTTTCTGCTATTGGTCTGTCCGCAATGAAGACAGCGGCGAAGCTTTCTCTTTTCGGTCTCGCAGTCGTTGCGGCGAGTCGGTTGCTTCGTTGGGGCGGGAGCCGAACTGGCTATATTGAGCGTGCGATAGAAAAAGTCATCGACCTTTTCGGGAAGGAAGCGCTCTTTGGGGTGGCTGTTCTTTTTGTCCTCATTTTTGGAAGCATGAGTGAAACCCTTGGCTCTCATTTCGTGATTGGTGCCTTTTTCGGTGCTCTTTTACTGAGTCATGACGTTTTTGGCACATCCCTTTTTTCTGAACTTAAAAATACCATCCATTCCATTACCGGTGGGTTTCTTGCTCCGATCTTTTTTGCTTTTCTGGGCTTACAGTTCAGTGTGAGTGCCTTGATTTCTCCCCTTCTTCCAATCGCCGTATTATTGGTATCGGTATTTTCGAAAATTTTGGCGGGATGGCTGGGAGCCCGTTGGGTCGGAATGGACAAGAACCAGGCTCTTGGAGTGGGGATTATTTTGAACGGCAGGGGCATCATGGAGTTGGTTGTTGCCGACATTGCTCTGCGAAGGGGACTGATTAATCAGGAACTTTTTTCAACGCTGGTTCTTATGGGCGTTGTCACAACTATGCTGACTCCAATTCTTTTCAGGCGCTACGTGTTGCCGAGATTAGGATATTGATCTTTGGCACTTGCCGTCATGATCTTTCTTGTCTCTTAAAGTATCGTTACGTTAACTTTTTATAATCAGGGGGACTTAAGAAAATGAGATTCGTTATCTTTGTATGCTGTTCGCTTACATTACTGCTGGTTACCCGCTGCGCTTCGAACAATCAGGTAAAACAGGCTTTAGAAAATGATCCCAGTATTATTGCAAATGCAATTACCAAGCACCCTGAACAATTTATGGAAGCCTTCCAGAAAGCCAACTATGAATACAGTAAAATAGCCCAAACTAAGGCGGCTGAGCAGCAGAAGGCACAACTCGAGGCAGAGCTGAAAAATCCAAAATCACCTGCCATCGATCCGGAACGGGCGATGCTTGGAGATAAGAATGCCCCCATCACCCTAGTGACTTATTCAGATTTTCAGTGTCCCTATTGCCAACGTGGATATCAAACCGTTGAAGAAGTGCGGAAAAAGTATGGCAAGCAAATTCGGTTTGTTTTCAAGAATCTACCCCTGGATTTCCACCCGCTGGCAATGCCGGCCGCGAAAATGTTTGAGGCGATAGCGCTGCAGAACGCAGCTAAAGCCTACCAGTTTCACGATGAGATTTTTAAGAATCAGCAAAAGCTTTCCTCGGGCGGAGTGAAGTTTCTTGAAGAAGCCGCCAAGAAGTTGGGTGTGAATATCGCCAAAATGAAGAAAGATATGGAATCCGAAAAGGTGAAGGCCCGAATTGATGCCGATATTGCAGAAGCAAGAAATTTCGGTATTAACGGGACCCCGGGCTTCGTCGTAGCCGGAGTCACCATTAAGGGTGCCTATCCCGCATCTCACTTCGCAGAAATTATCGATAGACGCATCAAAGACAGAGACGTTGCCGGACAGCAAAAGTAGTTTTTGGTACGTGAGCCGAAAGGATCTTGCTGTTACTGCGTGATTTTTTGCAGTTCCCTGCTTGACCGGACTCCTACCTTTCAGGCATAAGTATGGGCTCAACTCCATAGTAGTACTAGTAATGAGAGGGAGGGCTCATGGAATTAATTGTCATTTTTGGAATTGCGCTTCTCGGGTTGGTGTTTGCGGTAATTTTCAGTAAATTTGTTCTTAAGCAGGATTGTGGCACTGAGCAGATGCAGTCTATTGCTAACGCGATCCGTGAAGGGGCTGAAGCTTTTCTAAGACGTCAGAACAAAACCATCGCAATGCTGAGCATTGTAGTAGCGGCTTTGCTCTTTCTTTTTTATCTCAATACCAAAGGAACCGATGTTGCTTGGAAGATGACGGTCGGTTTTTTGGCTGGCGCGATTTCCTCAGCGTTTGCCGGTTTTATTGGAATGTTTGTTTCCATCCGTTCCAACATTCGCACAGCCAGTGCAGCCCGCTCAAGCCTAAATAAGGCTTTACAAATTTCGCTGCGGGGAGGAGCGGTCTCGGGTCTTGCCGTTGTTGCTATGAGCCTTTTGGGTGTGGCAGGTCTTTTTGTTTTGTTTGGAGGATGGGTTGATCAGGGTGCAGAACAACTTAAAACAATTGCCTTGCAAGTAGTCGGTTATGGTTTTGGTGCGAGCTTTGTAGCGTTGTTCGCCCAATTAGGTGGAGGAATTTATACAAAAGCTGCGGATGTCGGTGCTGATTTAGTAGGGAAGGTGGAAGCGGGGATTCCAGAGGATGATCCGAGAAATCCGGCTGTGATCGCTGACCTTGTTGGCGATAATGTGGGCGATTGCGCGGGCCGCGGAGCGGACCTTTTTGAATCCACTGCTGCAGAAAATGTTGGTGCTATGGTACTGGGTGCCTTTTTAGCTCAGAAAAATCCTGAGTTGGGGGTTGGCATTGTCTTCTTTCCGCTTGTTGCTCGTGCGTTTGGAATTATAGCCAGTATTTTCGGAATTCTTTCTGTGAAAATGAGGGAAGACGAAGATCCGATGAAGGCCCTTAACAGGGGCTATCTGGTGACTACGGTGTTAGCCATCATTGGGTTTGGTCTTGCTATTAAATGGTTGATGCCCTTTACCGGAAATATGTGGTTTTTTGCTGCTGGGGTAGTCGGTGTGATGACAAGCTTCCTTTTCGTCTGGATTACTCAGTATTACACCGAATACCGCTATCGCCCAGTTAGGTCGATTGCTGATGCTTGTCTGACTGGAGCCGCTACAAATATCATTACTGGATTTGCAGTGGGGCTTGAGTGTACGGCAGCTCCCGTTGTGGTCATTTCGGCTGCCATTTACCTGGCTTATTGGATGGGTGAGATGGCGACTGTGGGTGGTGGCCTGTACGGTACGGCAGTGGCTACCATGGGCATGCTTGCTCCTGCAGCTTACATTCTTGCAATGGACACCTTTGGTCCTATCACGGACAACGCAGGCGGAATCATCGAGATGTCAGGTCAACCCGAAGACATTCGGAAAAGGACGGATCGCCTGGACAGTGTGGGCAATACCACCAAGGCTCTAACCAAAGGTTATGCCATCGGTAGCGCTGCTCTAGCCGCGTTCTTGTTGTTTTCTGCGTACCTCGATGAAGTAAGCGATTTAACGGGTAGGGACTTTCATAGCGTTGATTTGGCGAAGGTGCCCGTATTTTTGGGAGGCCTGATTGGAGCGGCGCTTGTGTTTCTATTCTCCGCTTTTGCCATTAAAGCAGTGGGAAAAGTGGCCCAACATGTGATTAACGAAGTGCGGCGCCAATTCAAAGAGTATCCAGGCATTATGGCAGGGACGCAAAAACCTGATTATGGAACCTGCGTGGACATTGTGACGATAGGTGCTCTTAAGGCGATGGTGTTACCTGGTCTGCTTGCTGTAATCGTTCCGATTGCTGTGGGCGTGCTTTTCAAACATCTCAGTTCCGAGCCAGGCATGGGAGCTGAAGCCGTTGCAGCCCTATTAATGGTGGGAACGATAGCCGGTGTTTTGATGGCAACCATGATGAATAACGGCGGAGGGGCTTGGGATAATGCGAAAAAGTTCATCGAAACCGGTGTGCATGGAGGGAAACGCTCTGAGGCTCACAAAGCCGCTGTGGTCGGCGATACCGTTGGCGATCCCTTTAAGGACACGGCAGGACCTTCACTGCATGTATTGATCAAACTCTTATCGACAGTCACGTTGCTCCTGGCGCCGCTTTTTATTTAAGCGGATTCCTTGACTGGGGAAAAAGCGAGCATTTATACTCCTTTTCCGTTCGTTATTAAATTTCTGAGATTGGGGGAAAAAATGTTTCGATATTTTGTATCCTTTCTATTTGTAATCGTTTTCATTGTGGCCTGTGGTGGTAATGATCCGATGGCCAAACAGCAGGATCAGCGATCCGCGGTTGGGCCAAAGCTTCAAGGAACTTGGGTCACCGGTTGCGAGAATCAGCAGATTAGTCGCCTGGTCTTTGTTAACGATCGAATCACTGTGGAGCGAGTGACTTTTTTTGATCCGGAGTGCCAGGAGGCCCAGCGGACTACCCGGCAAGCGGGAAGTTTTCAACTAACGAGCAGTTACAAGGAAAGTATCCCAAACGCGATCATATTCACGCTCGATCCCGAGGTCCGCATGACTTTCCACGCGGAGTACGACGTCGACGTGCAAAACAATAATCTAATTTTCGTTCGTAACCAGAAAGAATCCGAAATAAAGCCAGTTCTCAGTCCATCCGAAAAAAAGAACATCATTCGAGCTAATGCAAGAATTCGAGCGGCCAAAGAGTTGGGTGATTGGAAAAAGGACGAAGAGAAGGCTTTAAATCGATTGCAGGTTGAAAAAATAAATGAGTTTGGCAACATTATTCGTCCGTTCACTGAGTTTGGTACTCGCCGCAGTGTTCGCTATGAGTTAGATAATGGCTTTTTGCAGCTGCTTGGTAGCGAGGAGTTTGGACGAGTTTACATCAACACTGTGAAGTAACAAAAATTGTGGGCTGGGCCACAAAGGCTCGGCCCGCATTGTTTATTTTAAACTGCTTATCCCATATTACTGCGAACTAGGCCTGTGCAGCGCGGATGAAACAATAGTGGAGTTCCTAATAGGGTTGATGCTATCCTTGATTGAAGACTACTAAACTTTTCGGCTTTAACTCTCCGGGAGAAAAGATGGGAAATAACCTTGCAGATCTCTTTCTAAAGGGTGGCTGGGTAATGTGGCCACTACTGGTGTTTTCGGTGTTGACGTGGGCTGTTATACTCGAGCGTGCTTTTGTCTACCTCACATTGCGCCCTAAGCTTAATCGCTTAGCACAGACTGTCGCGCGCACGCTCGGGGGTGGTGACCATCAGGCCGCAAGGCAAGTTTGCAATGGCGAAAGGCCGTTCCTTGCAGAGTTATTTCTGGGTGCGCTAGACACAAAGCATTCAAGAGAGTTGGCAGAAAGGATCACAGAGCGCAACCGTATGCGCTTAGTGAGCTACCTTAAAAGAAACCTCTGGATTTTGGGCACTATTGGAAGCGCAAGCCCTTTTTTGGGGTTGCTAGGAACCGTCATCGGGATTGTCCGTGCCTTTCACGATATGGCTGAAAAAGGGGCAGGTGGCTTCAGCGTTGTGGCAGCAGGCATTTCGGAAGCGTTGATAGCGACAGCGGCAGGACTGATGGTGGCAATCCTATCGCTCATTATGTACAACATATTCGTTACCGCTGCTAATCAGACAGTGGCGAGTTTGAAACTAACCTTAGAAGAACTCCTGGATTCTTCGTTTGGAGCAAGCAAAACAGCAGCCCAAGGGTGACTTTATGGCCATGAAGATTGATGAGACTGTGGAAGATAGCATTTTTGCGGAAATAAATATTACGCCATTAACCGACATTTTCTTAGTCTTGCTGATTATCTTCATGATCTCTAGCTCAGCTATGCTGGAAGGTGGCCTGCAGGTGAAGCTGCCCACTGCTAAAACCACCTCACTGACAAAAACTAAGTCGGGCAAACCTATCTACGTAACCGTTGCTAAAGACGGGAAGATATCGGTTAACGAGAAAGATGCGCCTGAAGAGCAGCTGATTGTAACGCTTAAAGAAGCCATTTCCAAAAGTGATGAGCGCACAGTCATCATTCGTGGCGATGAATCCATCTTCTTAGGCAAAGCAGTTAAAATTATGGATGCTGCCCGTACCGCGGGTGCAGATAAAATAGCGCTTGCAACCCAGCCACCGGGGTAAAAACCTCAAGCCTCGTCCCCCCTAATGCCGTTTCTCCTTAAGAAATAAATCGGGTTTCGTTCAGCGTAACCCGTAACGGGAAGGTATGAAACCTTCAGCCGAACGAAGACCTTAAGCTTTGGCGAATGCCTACTCAAACGGAATGTAGCTCGAGTACGGTGTAAAAATTCGTTCCAGCTGCGCTGGACGGTAAGGTCCCTCTGCCACTGCCAGTCGACGAATGTGCGTGTCTTCAAGGTCTGGGTGAGAAGCGATCGCTCGATACAAACTCACTGACTTGCTCCGTTTTCCAAGCAGATCGTAGGCTCTTGCCAAAAAGAGACTGACTTCAAAATATTCCGGAGAAAAACTTTCCATTTTCTTTGCGCGTACTTTGCTCTCCAAAAATTCCTTAGCCTGCTCCAACAGGGTGATGGCTTCAACATAGTCGCCCCGTTTCATGCTCAAGACTCCAGACACCAGTCCACCTTCGGCACTGTAGTTGTGACTCATAGATTGGCGAAGCCTTTCCGCCGCAAGTTCTTCCAAACCGTCAAAGGCCGCAATGTAGCTTAGAACATAGGCTTCTTTAGCCCGTTCTTTTTTAGGATCCGAAAATCGAAACCCCTCGAGTACCACTCCGGTGCTTCCATCTTTTCCATCGAAAATGCTGCCAAGATCGAATTCACGGTAATTTCTTATGTGAATCGGAGCATCTCCCTCAGCCAGGTAAGCCTTCATGTGTTCCGGATCCATCACCACGCTCTGAATATTGTCACATTGAGAGACGACCCGATTAACAATCTTTTCCTCCCCCCAATAGGGATCGAAATGTTCACTGACAAGCTTAACGGCTTGTGCTGAGCTTAACCCAAAACCGGCCGCTTTAACCGTTTGTTCAAGCCGATTCTTGCGGGAGTGATTGTCCCAGTTCATTCTGGCCGTTAATGCATACTCAGAGGGCTGACATTCTGGGGTATTAAAGAAATTGGAATGAGCTAAAACTTTCTCATCTTGTGAGAGCCAGCGTATTCCAGCAGCTTTTGGATGGCATTCATAGACAAAAGCTTCCCTTCGTTTCCCGTCGGTAACAATGAATGCCCAGGATGAGGCAACCCTGGAGCTTCTCAAAATATCGAGGGCTTCCTCCAGGCTCCTGGCCCGTCCCAATATTTCTTCACTAATGATGAAGGGCAGGCTGCCCTTTAAAGAAGTTTCCTTACAATAGTGCTGATGCAAGGAAACTGTGATTTGAGCTTCATTAATACCGGTGATTCCACATATGGGAACGCCAGCGGTTGTAAAACCTATGTACCTCAGCCGATCGGTACGATGGGTTGCTTGAATGACTGGGTATCTGTCCCAATAAGCCACGCCGGGAAAATCCAGGTTTCGACCATAAAAGAAATTTTTTCCAGACGAAACAAAACTCGAACAGCCCATTAACCCCACTGGTGGGGGGCAAGCAGCCACGGCCGAATGAGGACGAAATTTTGCTGAATAGGCGCTTAATATTGGCAGAAGATCGGGCAATACAATGGCAGTTAATAGCCTCTCAATGGGCTGTTCTGAAACCTCGGCAATGGCTTCCAGCCTTTCCATCGCGAAAGGCGGCACCCGTGAAGCTAACTGCCTTACGAGAATGGGATCGGCAACACGCTTAATCACCTCGTACAATGGTTTTGCCCAGCCTTGCTTGGGCCCAGCGTTCAGCATGCGTTTCCAAAAGTCATAATAGAAACCCAACATACCCACCGACACGGCTTCTCCAACTTGCTCTGCATGTTGTTTTCCAATTTGGTGGTCCGTTCCACTGACGTGGATGACCTTGGTCGGCGATGCCGGGTACGGATGTTTTGCAGTTTCCATGATGCCCCGGGTATACTTAACGTTTGATCCTTTGTAAATTAACATCATGAATGGTGAAGGAACTTCCAGGATTTCAGTTTTTCCTATTTTCCGCCACGCTTGGCTGGCGCTGACCGCGTTTCCAATCCACTTTTTTGTTTTACAAATTCCAGCTGCAACCGCTGAACCGCTTATCGTTTGGGGAAGTTCTGCTGGGCTAGATAAAGCCATCATTCCAGCGTTGGGTTTTGCTCTTTACGGTTTTTTTGTGAGCGCTTTTAGTGCGGGCTTGACACTTTCTTCAGTTTTGCAACAGGAACAAGGAGGGGTACCTCTGTTTAGCATTTCTTATGGAAATGTCAGTGAACGAATGGGGGTTCTCGCACTTTCATCCCTTTTGGTAGGATTAGTTATTGGACTTGGACTGTATGCGTTTATCTTGGTCGGGCTCTTTTTTATGGGTCTCTATCTTTTTGTACCGCAGATAATTATCTACGAGAAAGAGCAGCGAGCCATGGCCGTATTGGCCAAATCTGCAAAATTGGCAAAAAAACGTCTGGGCTTAGTCCTTTCTGTGGTTGCTTTTCTTGTTTTGGTTACATTGACGGCCGAACTATTGGGAGAAACTCTTGGGACCTGGCTTGCGGGTGTTTCGAACATACCGGCTTTACGATTGGTGATATTGTCGGTGTTCAAGGCCGGATTAGCCATCGTAATCGGTGCCTACTTAGATCTATGGTTGAGTTTTTATTTTCTTGCTACCTATAGGACCACAAATCCATGAAAGACATATCAGCGAGACTGCAAAAAATTGCTCAAAGTGCTCCCCATTGGACTGAGCTTCGCTATCAAAAAAGACGGAGCCAATCTCTGCAGGTCCAAAAGGGGCTGATCAAGCAAGCAAAATCTAATGTGGTTGCAGGGCTTGGCGTACGCGTTTTCGTTGACGGAGCGTGGGGTTTTTCCTCGACCACCGACTTGGGATTGAAAGGGATAGAAAAAGCGGTAAAAGACGCGAGTCGTTGCGCGACAGAGCTGAGCGGCTTTGTGAAGAAATCGGGCATTAAAAAGCTGCCTGAGGTCGTTCTTGCCCGCGGGGAATTCATGCTGCCCGGTGTCGTGGAACTCGGTAACATGAGTCTTGAACAAAAATTGGCTACCGTGTTGCAAGCCGAGGAGAGGATTCGTAATTGTTCATCGAAAATTCAAAGCGCGACATGCACCTATCAAGAGTTTTTCGAAGATAAGATCGTCGTGACTTCTGATGGGGCGCAGGCCTTGTCATGCCTTGCCCGCAATGAGCTTCGCTTGACTGCTGTAGCCGCCCAACAGGGGCAGTTAGTGGAAGGTCATCATAGCATTGGAAGAACGGGGCCATGGGAATGTTTATTTAATCCAAACGCAGTGGAGGTGATGAGTGAACAAACGGCCAAGCTCGCGGCCGACTTGCTGAAGGCCCCAAGAGTAAGTGGCGGATTATCGACTTTGATCTTGTCTCCCGCGATGGTTGGCTTATTGGCGCACGAGGCAATTGGCCATACGGTCGAGGCTGACTTTGTTCTTTCTGGTTCTGTTGCTTCTGGCAAGCTTGGTAAAATGGTGGCAAGCCCACTCATCACCCTTTGTGATAGCGGAAAAGTCGATGAAAATCCTTTCGGTGGGGGCGACATTCTTGTGGATGATGAAGGAGTAAAGGCGGGCACGACCGTCATTATAGGCAATGGAATATTGATGTCTTACCTGCACAATCGTGAATCTGCTGCGTTGTTTGAGGTTGAGCCCACGGGGAATGCCCGTGCGTGGCTTTTCAGGGACGAGCCCCTCATTCGTATGCGCAACACCTATATCAAACCTGGCAACACTTCTCTTGAAGAAATGATCCAAAGCACGGATGATGGATACCTCGTTGATGGCCCGCTTGGTGGACAAGCGGATGCGACGGGTGAGTTTATGTTTGGGGCACAAAAAGTGCAGAAAATTCAAAAGGGGCGTGTGACTGACCTGTACCGGGGAGCGACCATTTCCGGTCAAGCGTTCAATGTTTTGTCGACTGTGGACGCCCTCTCCAAAGAATTTAGACTCGACCTGGGTTCGGGATATTGTGGGAAGGGCCAGCCAGCTAAAGTCGATGCCGGAGGGCCTTATCTGAGATGCAAAGCCATTATTGGAGGAATTCAAAAATAGTGGAAGCGCTAAGAAAAGAAAAAACAAACCTAGAGAATGCTGCTTCAAAACTGCTGTCTTTTGCCATGAAGGCTGGGGCCGAAGCTGCAGAAGTTTGCGGCACGTATACTCAGGGAACCCGTATTTCTCTTGAGAAACAGGACTTCCATTTGGCTTCTTCGGGCCAGGGCTATGAGCTTGGACTGAGAATCCTCTTGCATTCCAAACAAGGTTTCAGCTCATGCAATAGCACTGAAGCAAAAGAGCTTAAGGCAATAGCACTTAGAGCAGTGGAAATCGCTGGTTTTTCTCCACCTAACCCCTATTACGCAATTTGTGCGAGTGACAACGTACCCACAGAAGCACCCAGCGACTTGTGGGATGAAGGGCTACATCAAGTTTCCTTGCGAACGCAGAAAGAATGGACCAGGCTTATGGTCGCAGAGGCAACCAAAGATCCACGTTTTCGTTTAAACGAGGGCTCCGTTAGTATCCAAAGCCGTCTTTATCTGGTGATGAACTCTAAAGCGACCCACAAAATCGAAAAGGAAACCGTTGCGGAATGGAATCTCATGGGAATGGCAGTAGAAAACGAAAATATTACAAGTTTTGATTATTTCTCAGAGCTTTCCCGTAAAGCCCCAGCGATACCGGAAGGAGTTATCTCCTCCACACGCAAATTCTGTCAGCAGGTCATTCGTAATCTTAAGAACGGACCGGCAAAAAGTTCCCGCGGTATCGTGGTCTTTTCACCAAGAGCAGTGGTAGATATTTTCCTAGCGGCGCTGTCCTATCAGCTTAACGGAAGGACGCTCGTTGAAAAGACTGGTCGATGGGATCGGGGCCACATTGGTAGCCAGGTTTTGAGCGAAAAAATTACTCTGCGGGATATGCCTTGGCTGATTGACCGTACGGGCGCGTGCATTTTTGACCGCGAAGGCACCCCAACCAAAAATGTTACTGTGATTGAAAAGGGGCGCCTGAAAGAATTTTTGTTGGATCAGTATGCAGCTAAAGCGCTAGATCTTTGTTCAACAGGGAACGCCTCTGGGTCTCCATCGGTGGTCCCTTCAGTTGCTCCTCACGTCTTGTGCCTCGAGGGAGGGGAAGACCCCGTAGATTCCGTTTTTAAGACCGCAACAAGCGCGCAGAAAGAGTTCCTGCTGGTGCGCCGTTTTTCTGGCCAAGTGGATCCCGTTACCGGTGATTTTTCCGGTGTGGCAAAAGGGAGCGAATGGTGGCATGCAGGAGAATGTTGTTATTTTGTCAGAGAAACATTGATCTCAGGTAACGTACTGGATTGCATGGGTTCCAATATTGTGGCGGTCTCTCGGGAAACGGAAACGGTGGATTCTTCGGAGCAGGCCCCAACTATCGCGACTGAAAATGTTTCAGTTACAATAGCTTAAGCCTCATCTGTGCCTTTTTTTTAATCCTAAAAAAAAGCTTGCAATGACCCAGCGAATTATGTAGATATTGTGCGCCTTGACAATAGCGGTTCGAAGCTTTCAAGGCAGAGTTTTTAAGAGATTACGTTCCCGCCAAAGGGAGCGTAAGCCCCCAACCCATGTAAGGGACGGTCCTACGCAGGTAGGGGCGTCCCTTATAAATTTCTTGTGTTCCATAAGTTCTTCTGATGGACGAGGGCTATTACAAAAAATGTATCGGTCGGAGCAATCAAGTTCCCCCCCCCAAACATGCTCTGACCGATGCGTTTTGTAATCCTGTTCATCGGATCTTCGTCATCCAAGATTCTATTGCTGCCGGGGTGAAATTCTTACCTTTTAGAAAGAATTCCTGCACGAAAAGAGATTGTCTCGGCTGAACTTTTCTTGTGTGCTTGCATATACTTACGCGTCATAAAAAAACGGTAAAAACATTGGAAGAAAAAAAATTAATTCGGAGTCATTCTTTTCTTGCGCGCTCGCGCACACAGCTATACACACACTCAAGCTCCCGAGAGGCAACTCGCAAGAGTCCGCGAGGGAGCGTAAGCCCCCAACCCATGTAAAGGGCGGCTCTGCAAAAAAGAGTCGCCCTTTTGTTATGTCTTGTTTCGACATTCCACTTTGCAGGACTTACTTGGAATCTTGAAGTTTGGACTTCGAGAAGCTAGCCTTACAAATTCATGCTTGAATCCTTAACGGAGAAATTACTTGGTACGCTTCGAACAATCAGTGGGCGGACCCGCCTGACTGAAGAGACTCTCGACGAAGTTTGTC
>JACQOU010000078.1 GCA_016207775.1 Deltaproteobacteria bacterium | reverse complement strand
GGCTTAGAGTTGGTATTCGAAGACTTCCAAGAAAGCGCCGTAAGAGGCATGGCTCCAATTATGCCAATTAATTAAACCACTTAAGAAAAGTCGTGTTCGAGGCCAGAAAAAAGCATTGACCCTGTAGTGGGGTACAGGCCGTAAGATTAATACGTGAGAGCGAGAAATAAAATTCGGGCAATATCCGGCGGCCGTCAGACGCTTACCATAGGTCAGGTCGCTCAACTGTCCGGAGTCGGCATTGAGACCATTCGTTTCTATGAACGAGAGGGGCTCATCCCTGAGCCGCCCCGCAGAGAATCGGGGTATCGGGATTATCCTCCTGAAGTTGTGAAACGAATTCAATTCATCAAAAAGGCACAGGAGCTTGGGTTCTCATTAAAAGACGCGAAAGAGTTACTGTCCCTTCGGATTAAGCCAAATACGACATGTGCTGTCGTAAAGACTAAAGCTTCCCAAAAGATAGCGAGCATCGACGAGAAAATCCAAGATCTTGAGCGGATGAAAAGTGCATTAGCAAAACTCACTACTGCCTGTGATGAAAGAGGGCCGATCAGCGAGTGCCCCATCCTTGATGCCGTGGAAGCCGGTATTTTTCAAGCCCAGAGCAAAGGAGAGAAGCGATGACTATTTTAATCCGAAGTTTCTTAGAAAGACTGGGAATGGCGGGTTCTTTTCTTCTTGGGGCCTTCTGCCCCCTATGCATCCCCGCTATCGGAGCATTCTTGGCTTCCCTGGGCTTCACCTTTCTTGTGAATGTGACGGTACTTAAGGGGCTCATGTTCGCTTTTCTCTTTCTTGCCCTGTCCGGCTTAGCTTTTTCCTATATTAAGGAACATCGATCCAAGGGACCGCTCGCTCTTGGAATTTTAGGAGCGTTTAGTATTTATGCGGGTCGCTATCTCTTCTATTTCATTCCGTTCGTATACTTTGGGGCCCTGGCGTTTGTTGGAGCCTCACTTTGGAATTTGAAACTTAGACGAAGGAGGAGTGCTGATAGCCTACCTTCGTGCTGTGTCACTAAGCAGAAGGCGGAGGAAATACTTTTGAAAGGAGGAACATCGTGAGTGCGAAAAAAAGAAAAGTTGAAATCTTCACGCAGGGATGTCCCAAGTGTGAGGATGCAGTGAGCCTCGTAAAATCACTGGCTTGCGACAGTTGCGATGTCGTTGTCTGGGATGTCAACAAGGGTTGTGCGACCAATGAGTGCCGCGATAAAGTGAAGACTTACGGCATTACGCAATATCCTGCAATCGTTGTAAATGGCAGACTTCTTGACTGCTGCAAAAGTGGCGGATGTCCGGATGTCTCAACACTTAAAGCGGCCGGCATTGGTACTGGTTAACCCGCCTGCTGACGCAACTTGATCGAGAAGCGGCTCCACTCGGCAGGACTGCATCCCCCACGACTCGAAGTCACACATCCCCCAAATCTGGGGGGGGATGTGTGGGGGATGTGTGGGGGATGTGAGAATCTATACCCGTTAGACTGCAAAAGACGTTGAAGCGTACGTCCTTAAGAAAACCCTTTTCACTGACAAACTTTGATCCGTTGAAAAGCTAGTCAATAAACTATTTTCGATAACAGAACTTCGATATCTGACAAAGATACAATTGTATCCTTGATAAAACAGTTGTTGTATCATATGGAAATTGCAATAGAGTGATGGGCAAGTGGGCGCTTTTGGGAAGGAAGAAATGACGGGTCACATAAAACCAAAGAACAACGGGTCGTGGCTGTTACTTATTCATCAGATTCCGCCTAAGCCGAGTTACTTTCGTGTAAAAATCTGGCGCAAACTTCAGCATGTGGGTGCGGTGGCTATCAAGAGTTCTGTTTATGTTCTGCCGAAAAGCGAACAATCATATGAAGCCTTTCAATGGGTTATGCGCGAGATCATCGATGCTAAGGGCGAAGCTACGATCTGCGGTGCGACTTTTGTTGAGGGCCTTGCCGACCATGAAGTGGAAGCCCTCTTCAATGCGGCAAGAAATGCTGATTATGCCAAACTCGCCGGAAGTGCCAAAAAAGCCGCCAAAGTCCTTCCGCCAAAGTCCAAACTTACCAGTAAGAGGCGGAAAGAGGCTGAGACTAAGGTGACCCGGTTAAAGCGGCGGCTTGCGGAGGTCGTTGCTATAGACTTCTTTGGTGCCTCTGGTCGTGTGATAACTGAGGGGTTGATTACGGAAATCCAATCGCGATTGCATGCCAGCGAGCCCGGTACTGCAAGCATTGGTAGAGCATTGATTCGATCTAAAGACTTAAGGGGTCGAACGTGGGTAACCCGCCGCACAGTTCATGTGGATCGTATCGGCTCCGCATGGCTCATTCACCGATTCATCGACCCGGAGGCAAAATTCAAATTTGTCGAGGCGAAGGGCTACCAGCCAAGTTCCAATGAATTGCGATTCGATATGTTCGAGGCCGAATTCACTCATGAGGGCGATCTTTGCACTTTCGAGGTGCTCATTGCCCGTGCGCATCTGAATGACCCGGCTCTTCGTCAATTGGCCCAGATTATTCACGAGATTGATCTTCAGGATGCAAAATATGGTCGGGTGGACACAGCAGGGATTG
The DNA here is from genome assembly GCA_016207775.1 of Deltaproteobacteria bacterium. Classification (GTDB taxonomy): domain Bacteria; phylum Bdellovibrionota; class FAC87; order UBA2466; family UBA2466; genus JACQOU01. The sequence goes on along the minus strand of JACQOU010000078.1, from coordinate 766 downwards.
CAGAAGTCATTAATGGCATCTGTGCTCTGTACCCAGAGGACCTTGATCGGCTTTCGCGCGGCTCAGCCATATTGGATGCTCTTTATCAATACTTTACCCGGAGGAAACGAAAATGAAGTTAATCACATCTATTTTTATCATAGTTTTTTTGAGTGGTAGTGCATCTGCTGAAATTGTCAACTTTGACAAAGAACAACAGGGAGCACTTCCTGCCGGCTGGATAGCAGGCGTAACCGGTAAGGGTAATCCAAAGTGGGCAGTTGAGGTCGATTCGACAGCCCCGAGCAAGCCAAACATTCTGAAACAGTCTGGCGCGGGAACATTCCCATGGTGCATAAAGAAAAACGTGGGTATCACAGATGGTTTTGTTGAAGTGAAGTTTAAGTCCATTTCCGGCAAAGAGGACCAAGCCGGTGGCCTGATCTGGCGCTGGAAAAATGGAGATAACTACTACGTTGCAAGAGCTAATGCTCTCGAAAATAACATTTCGCTCTACTACACCGATGGAGGAAGTCGGAAGACGATCAAGTATGTCGATGCCCCCGTCGCAACCAATGAGTGGCATACGCTTCGGGTGGAGTTTTTGGGAAAACACATTACCGTTTCATTGAATGGCAAGGGCTACATTGAACTGGATGATGCGCATATTTCTGGCGCCGGTTCGGTTGGAGTCTGGACTAAGGCTGATAGCGTAACAGCCTTTGATGACTTCAACTATGTAGAGTCTTTGCCTAAGAAAGGGGCGGAAAAATGAGAAGGTATATCC
>JACQOU010000088.1 GCA_016207775.1 Deltaproteobacteria bacterium | reverse complement strand
GTGATATACACCGTTGCCCAGGCATTATTGAGTGCCAAGGATACTAGTAAAATAACGAGTAATCTCATTGCTCCTCCGGGCGAAAACCGATTTCTACTCCATCCCTAAGCACTTCCTCCCTGAGATCGAGATCGGTTGGAAGCGGCAGGGGTTGAGCTGCGTCAATAGCTTTCAATACGGCCGAATCGAAGTGCGGATCAGAGGAAGGCTTAATCACTTTCTTGTACTTGATTTTTCCCGTCGCAAGCAGCTGAACAGCCACGCCGCTTTCCAATTTCTTGCGTCCCTGCCAGGTATAAATATCGAAGTGCTGCTTGATGGCTGAAATGAGCTGTGATTCGTAGATTTCCCGTTCACTACCGATCTTCCCCTTGGTTGCTGTGCCTTTAGACACGATATTGCCCGCAATTTTGGAACGCCCTTCTTTGGCCCCTTTAGCCATGGCAAGTGCTTTGAGCGCTTTTTCTCTGTTCACTTCGTCCCGTAACTTTTTCAAAGCCTGTTCGGCTTGGGCAAGCCGCTCTTTTTTTGCTTTGTCAGGCAGAGTCAGTTCATCCGTTTCAGACTTATTTTTGGAATTTTGCTGTATCTTTTCGGATTGCTCTTCAGCAGCGGGCTTCTCGGATGGAAAAGCTGGTTTATCTACGACCGGAATAGACGGATCAATGAAGACATTGTCCTTAATGGGCATTTCGGGAAGCCCAACAATGTCTACCTGAACGTAGCTTTGAAAGGCATCTCGAATCTTCCTGCTCTTGGGAAAAAGGTGGATACCAAAGTTATCGAGTACCCCGACGGTTAAGAAAGTTAAGGGTATCGCAACATGTAAAATCAGCGAAAATAAGATTGCGGATGTCGGAAGGGATAGAAACCGTTCATTGACTGCTTCGGACATCGTTAGGGCTCGTGACATATTTTGCGGCCGTTGATTCTTTCGAATCGGGCGGTAAAGTGACCAATCCAATTTTACTCACACCGGCCTGTTTGATGGCCGCCATGGACTGCACAACAAAACTGTAAGGCAAAGTACCATCCGCGCGAATATATATTTCCTTCTTGGCTCGGTTTTTATAAAGGTTTTGCAAGCGGCTAATCAAATCGGAAGGCAGCACAACTTCGCGACCAAGATAAAGTTTCCGGTCCTCTGTAATATGAAGAGTGACCGGCAACTCATCCTTGGGAAGTGCTTTACCGGAGGCTTTGGGGAGTTGAACGGCGATTCCATTTTCCAAAAGCGGTGCTGTAACCATGAAAATAATCAGCAAAACCAACATGACATCGACTAATGGCGTGATATTAATTTCAGCAAAAGGACTGTACTCTTCGGAGTTTTTTGACGAACCAGCCATCTTACACGGTTAGAAAATTACGTTTCACAATGTTAAGAAAGTCGCCAGAGAAATTATCCATCTTGGTTCTGAGCCCTCGAACCCTTTGAATGAAATAGTTGTAACCCATTACCGCCGGGATAGCACAAAAGAGTCCAACGGCTGTTGCCACTAACGCTTCAGCAATGCCGGGGGCTACCGTAGCGAGGCTTGCCCCGCCCTGAGCTCCAATGTTCTGAAAGGAGTTCATGATGCCCCAAACGGTTCCAAACAGGCCAATAAAAGGAGCCGTGCTCCCGGCCGTTGCAAGGAAAGCAAGGGAGCGTTCCAGCTTCAGAGTTTCAGTTCGGTTGGCTTTGGATAAAGCACGCTCAAGGTTCCCAATCGAATATTCCACGGACAGAGCCTTGGCGGAATCAGTCGATGCCGGGTTTCTCTGCTTGTCTTTTTCCATCAACCGCTGCAGTTCGATATAACCCGCTTGGAACACTTTTGCGACGGCACCATTTCCAAACTTCTTTGATTCCGTATAAATAAAATCGAGGCTTTTTCCGCTCCAAAAGACATCCAAAAAATTTTCAGTATCGCTCCAGCTATGGCGCATGACTCCCCACTTATAAAAGATAATTGCCCACGTAAGAACCGATAGCACCAACAGAACGAGCAATACAATCATCACCATGGGGCTGGCATTATAGATGATATCGAATGCGCCCAACGAAAGAGCGACCTCTCTGGCTGGGCCCTCAGAAGCGATTGCAGTTACCATGGTTGAAAGTAAGACATTTTAAAAATATTGAGTTTAGTGTATGAGAAGCTGCAGACCGCGTCAAGAAAGTGGCATGAATGAGAAAATAATCATAATTGGCGCTGGACTTGCGGGCAGCGAAGCCGCCCACCAAATCGCCAGTGCCAAGATACCCGTAGAACTTTACGAAATGCGTCCACACGTCATGACCGGCGCACATTCGACTGATTACTTTGCCGAACTGGTTTGCAGCAACAGCTTGGGTTCGAATGCCCCTCTGACCGGCTCTGGTATCTTGAAAGAGGAGCTATCTTGTCTGGGTTCTTTTATTCTCAAGATCGCTAGAGACTGCCAGGTACCTGCTGGGGCCAGTCTAGCTGTCGATCGGTCCCAATTTTCGCAAAGAGTAACCAGCGAGTTAACAAAAAACCCGCTCATTACCATAAAACGCCAGGAAATAAGTGAACTGCCCAGGGATGGAATTGTTGTCGTTGCCACGGGCCCATTGACATCAACGTCGCTCGCAACGGACCTTACAAAGATAATGGGCCGGGATTCCCTTTATTTTTATGATGCCATTTCACCCATCGTCTCGGCCGATAGCTTAGACCCGCAGAAGATGTTCTGGGCAAGCCGCTACGGCAAAGGGGGGGCCGATTTCTTAAATATTCCGTTCAGCCAACAACAATATGAGTCTTTTGTCGACGATATATTGGCTGGCGAGGTTGTTTCCCCCCACGCCTTTGAAGAAAACAAATATTTCGAATCCTGTCTTCCCGTCGAAGTCCTGGCTCATCGCGGACGCTTAACACTGGCCTATGGGCCCATGAAGCCGGTGGGGTTAACCGATCCCACAACTGGAAGGTGGCCTTTTGCGGTGATTCAGTTACGGGCCGAGAACCAGCAGCGTACGGCTTTTAATCTTGTTGGTTTTCAAACCAAGCTTAAGCACAGTGAACAAGAGCGCATTTTCAGAAAGATCCAAGGATTGGAGAAGGCAGAATTCTTGAGGCTGGGAAGCGTGCATAGAAATACATTTATCCATGCACCCACCCAATTATTGCCCACTCTTCAACTCAGAGCCTGTCCGCAAGTTCTAGTCGCTGGACAGCTTACGGGAACCGAGGGCTATCTGGAATCGGTGGCCAGTGGATTGACGGCTGGCATCAATGCTGTCCGTCTATTATCGGGCCAATCCCTCATTTACCCGCCGGAAAAAACAATGATCGGAGCTTTGCTAGCAAAGATTACTGATCCGGCGTGTTCTAACTTTCAGCCAATGAATGCAAATTTCGGTATTTTACCGCCGCTTGAGGGTCAAATTTCCCGAGATCAAAAAAAGGTTGTGTTTGCAGAGCGAGCACGACATGCCATGGGTGAATGGGTTAGGGCCTGTTTAGGTTAGTACGTTATCTCATTAGTCCGTGTGAGTGCGATTCCAAGCTAGGAGTTGTCGCACCAACCGCAACAGCCTGTTTGACCGGGGGAGTTTGTTGACCCGCCGCAGATTCCTTGGGTTTCGAAACTGGCGTGGAACCAACGGGACGCAATACCACCAAGTCGTCCGCATTCTTTCTCTTTTCGATTTCCGTCTGGATATAAATCCCTTTTCTGGTTTCCTCTCCAGTTTGCTTAATCGCGCTTATGTGGGCCTCTACTGCCTTATTCGATTGTTCTAAGAATTTACTTACGTCCGGAGTTTTTGGCGTGTTGGCCATCATTTCTTCTAAAGATGAAATGGGATGTTCTTCTGGCGTCAAGTCTTTGGAATTAGTTTGCCGAATTTCCTTCAAGGCTGCCTCGTTCTTTGTTTCATCACTTTGGAGTTGGCTTACGGTTTTTTCGCCAATTTGCTCTATTTTATCTTTGCTGCCTGAGTTACCACCGCTACTTCCGCTCGATCCGCCCCCTAAGAAGCCACCCAGCATCTGGGACATCATCATGTTCCCCATCATGTTGCCTGGGTTTTTATCTTTTCCCAGGAGGTAAAGCAGAGACGGGTCGATACCCTGCGAGCCCTCAGCTGAGAGATTCCCGCTATAGATGAAACACAAGCATGCAATCAACAATAAAGGTGCTTTCATGAAGTCCCCCCAAGTAGATAGTGTGCATAAGCTTTGCCAAGCTACCCAGCGACCAAAATCTGGTTTTTATCAACAATTTCAATTAGGCAACACATTGAGGAGTCTTGCGCAGGCATTTGTACCGCCCAAGGATTAGACAGTTTCTGAAGTTTGCCCAAAAAACAGAAACGGGCAGCAGAGCCAATCCTCCACTACCCGCCTCTGTGTGCCTTCCGTCCCGCGCATCAAGCCTGAATAAAAACTTCTTACGTAAATCGAACTGCTCTTACCCCGACAGTCTATAACTCTTTATACCAACACACTCGTTTGGAACACGGCTTAATCCATTTACGACGAATAACTAACCAAATCTAACCGCATTAACTGACATTCAAACATCTTGTACCGCGGTATAGGCCCCAAAAAGCGTTACAGCTTTTTCAGCTCAATCTTGCACTTTTTTTTAAATGCAAGGGTGGAGCCAGTTCTTTTATGGGGCTGCGACAAGAGCTAGAGACGTGATCTTTTGAACTTTTGTTCATTTCGATGGCAGGTGCCAGTCGAGTGACTGCTGCAAAACTAATAGATAGCCTCTCCCTCTACCCATGTAATAACTACTGTAAATACGACAACTTAACTCCTGGTGAAAATTAAACAGCTAGGCCTGTTCAAGGTGTATATGAAAGCCGTGGCCTGGGCTTAAAGCCGTAGCTGGGACTTAAAGCCGTGGCCGGGACTTTCGAAATGTTTCCGGCAGACCGATAAGGAAACAAGAAGCTTATTTGAAATTTCCCATGAAAAAGTTTCCTTTCATTGTGGCCGTTATTGCCCTCCTGAGTGTCCTCTTCCTGAGTGTCCCTGCCTTCCCTGTTCAAAACCCGTTTGACGATGCCGAGGAGGTGGAGCCAACGAATGACCCTGCAAAGGGGACCGAAACGGGTGCAGAGTCTGCTTTGAAAAAAAGCGACGAAATGAGTACACCACAACCTGTTAAGGGAGACATTGCGCCTGCTTCCAAGCCCGCAGAAAAAGCTTCAGAAATAAAAGCAACAGACGGACAAAAGATTATTGAAGCAAAGGCCAATGTTGAAAATAAGACAAAAGCAGCCACGGAAGAAAAAAAAGAGAACGTTCCGGAAGCAATAGCAAAGACTAGCAATGAAAAAAAAGAGGTCGCTACGGATGAGAAAGCGGCTAACAAGGAGGCGATTCCTCTAATCCCACCCAAGGACGTGGGAAAGACAGAAATCCAAAAAGAGGACATGCCTTCGAAAAAACCGGCCGAACCAACGCAGGTGGCGAAAACCTCACCAGAACAAAAGCCCAAGGCAGATGGCAAGTCGGATACACTTCTGCCCGCAGCCACAGAGATCGCCATTGTTTTGGAAGGTAATCATTTTCACCCATCGAAAGTTCGATTGAAAGAGGGCATTCAATCACGTCTTGTCTTTGTAACGCTAAATCGAAAAGCAGCGGCATTGATTATTGAGAAACTGATGGT
>JACQOU010000091.1 GCA_016207775.1 Deltaproteobacteria bacterium | reverse complement strand
TGCAGAGGCTTTTGAAAAAATGCAGCTTGATCTTGCACGACTTAAAGGGCTTACCAGGGGACTGATGGACGTAGCACAGGGACGCACAAAGCTTGCCAGCCCTGAATCAACCCGAGATACACTTGCTCGTGCAAAAACTCACGCGTTGGCTGCAAAAAAATCAAAGAAAGCCATGGGTGGTTGATGGCATTCCAGGTTCTAGAGGCCGACAACTTCATAGCCGATTTGGAAGAGGCAGCCCTTTGGCTCTACTCCCATAATCTGGAACAATCGCGGCAATTTGCAGACCGGAAGTTCATTGAACTTGAGCAAGAAATCAATGAACTTAAAAGCCACCTGCAAGAAATGCCTCGCATGGGCCAGGCCGATGAGATTACCGGGCTTCGTAGCTTTCCAGTGTATGAGGGACGATACCTTGTGACGTGGATTATTGATGATGAGGCAAGCACTGTCATCCTGCTTGAGTTCATTGATTTGAAATATCCAAAAAAGCTTCGTGGCTTTACCTTTGAAGAGTAATTGCAATTATGCCTACTGGCCTGGTTAACATCCCGCACGTGCGGGACGGTTGCGGGACAGGACTGGCAATGTGGGTTCACCTGTATTCATCTCAATTCATTCAAAAGAAGTGGTGTCTCGTCGATATTTTTGATTTATCCTTTTTTGTCGATGGGTTGGAAAAGGCTCCCCATGAGCCCTCCCGCCCCAGCCAAAAGTCAAAGTGTTCGAACCAGATTCCTTCAGTGACTTATCGCCCGCATATTCACTCTCTGAACCCTTAGACCCTTTTGGCTTCGAGTCTATTGGTACAAAGCCGCTTTGGCCCACGTAATAGTGAATCCTGACCGATTCCGGAAGCACCTCGACCTTCTGTACTAGCCGCTGGACGATCTTCGTCCTCAGGTCGTGGTCCTCGGTAGTGCTTAGGATATTTCGGATGGCATTGAGATACGCCTGGTAATCCTTGAGCGCCAATGGCTCGTCAGACGCGCCGGTTGAGCCGGCCAGAGCTTCGAGATCTTTTTGAACAGCATCCTTCAGACCTTGCAGCCTTTCCATTTGGCCATAAATCGGGACCGGAGAGACACTTTTCGGAATCTTCGTCAGGTGTTCAGCCAAAGCCTCAATTTGTTCCTGAATACCCAGGATTTTGTTTCTGAGCCGGGTTTGTTCTGGAACATTGTGGTTCTTCTCATGGATCTTGTGGGCTTCTTCCATTAGCGACGCCGAAACATCCGGCTGTGTTAGAAGCTTAATCACTTCATCCCAAACCAATGGCTCCAGGCGTTTAGCCAAGACTCGATGCGGATGGCAGGAGAATATCTTTTTGTTCAGGAACGCCTGCCGCCTTGTGGCCCAGCCGTGCTCATAATAGGGAATCTTACCACCATTACCATGTGCGGATTTACCCGGAAGTCTATCACCGCATTGACCACAAACCGTTAGGCCAGATAGGAGAAACGGATAGCGATGGTCTACACGTGCCTTATTGCGCCGGTAATTTGCTTTCAATTTTTCCTGGACCTTTGCAAAGATTTTCTCATTAACGATCGGTTCCCATACAGCTTTACTGATCTTCTCTTCGCCATTGACGCGATAGATTCGTTGCCCGAGATAGGCCCTGTTGGTTAAGACATCGTACAAATTACCAGGCGTGAAATGTCCAACTCGCGCTTTGTTGCCGCCACAGATCCGCTTCTTGGTGAAGCAAAAGCCACGTTCGTTTAGCGATTTGCCAGCAGCGAAAAGTGATCCCTCCATGAGAAATGTTTTAAATGCCTCACGGACGATTTGCGCTTCATCTTCGTTTACGAAGAGGTATCCCTTCTTGTCTGGATCAATTTTGTAGCCAAATGGGACTGAGCCGCCGTTGAATAGGCCGCGTTCTGCGCGCGCTTGGAAGTTGGCTTTCGTCCGCTCTGATGTCTGCTTTCGCTCGAACTGTGCGATGTTTGCAATCGTGTAGAGCACCATTTCCCCTGCGGCTGTTGTGGTATCGAACTGTTCTCGAAGTGACAGAAACTGACAGCCGTTGGCACGCATCAATTCCCAAATAGCACAGAAGTCACGAATGCTGCGTGAAAGCCGAGAGAGTTCTGTCACCATGACCATTGTAATTTGTTCATTGCGAATAGCGGTCAGTAGCTTCTGAAGTTCTGGACGGTTCGTATCTTTTCCTGATTTTGCTGCATCGATGAAGACAGAAACGACTTCACCAAACCGACTCTCCTGATTTCGAAAGTCTACGTGGCTTCGGAGACGCTGCTCTTGGTTTTTGATCGATCCTTCGGGGTTACTGGCCTGTTCTTCCGAGGACACACGGACATACAGCCCGATCCTCTGCGTCACTGCATTAAGTTTGAGCGCTGGTTTACCCATGGTTCACCTTCCTGTTTAAGTTATGGTCGTGGCAGGAAGCGGCACCACTGGGCTTAGAAAACGGAATTAATTTAGGAGCGAGTTGGCAAGAACAGAATAAACCATACAGAATCTCTGCCAACTCTGCAAGCTGCTGCTCGTAAAGGTCATTCTCAATCTCCACTGGAACAAGTTCAGTTCTGCCTGGGAAATTAGTCTTCTTAGACATACTTTCCCTTCAATTAAAATAGAGGCAATTACCTTCCCTTGAAAAAGCAAGAAACCTCTGAATAAAGAACCGCGGCACATACGTGGTCATCGCCCGAGGCGCTGGCCCCTCCACCCCAATTTCACCCTAATAGTGATCAAATTCGTTCATCGTTGGGGGGGAGGGGCCAGCGGCGCAGGGCGATTGAGACACATCAGATTTGCCGGGGAACTTTCGGTGTCATTCAAATAGCTTGGCCATGGAATCTATCGCCTGAAAGAATGAAACACACCTGCTCACTGAATGGGCATGGATGTGAGCAGGTGTGTGAGCACATTACGAAGCTTTGGATTCTGGGATATTGATAATTCGCTCAAGTGTTGAGCTTTGGTCAGCGAGATGTAGCAAAGCCTGCTTGGGATGTTTCAAGATGTCTTCGATAATACCCCACATAACTGGAATTTCGTTTGTCTTCCAGGCGACCTTTGCCTTCACTTCCGAGATAAGTTTTCCCAGCTCCTTGTGTGGTACAAGATACAGAATCCGCCAGAGTTGTCGCTTTCCGTTATAACCCGCGAAGATCTTCTCGTATCGCCTGCGACTTTTTCCCCACAGCTCGAGTTCCAGAGCCAAGACTTTTAGTCCATTGTGGTCAACGGTAAGAATAGCGTCCGGTATGGCTTCTTGTATCGCGTACTGACCCTTTTGTTGCTCCCAGGCCCGTCTTCTTAATGCAAATTCATTCGTCCAGCTGTCACCAACCCCGATTGAATTTAGCGCAATACGGACTTGGCTTAGAAAAACGTCATGCTCCAGCGAATTTCGATTGATGTGCATGGGAATGCCCTCGAAGCCCGCCTTTTCGCCAACTTCTGGTGGCAAGTACCATGCAAAGCCTCCTCCTGGAAGGCCGGTAGTCCTGCGGATGAGTCTTCGTTTCTCTAGTATTCTCAGGCGACGAAGCATGGTGGTCTTTCGGTTGTTTTGGAAGAGCAACTGCCGGATTTGCGGGGTCGATAGTATTCCGTATGATCCTAAAGCGTGAATAAGGTCCTGGTCCCGACTAGTCCAACCGTTCATCGGCTACTCCTTAGAAGTTCTTCGATAGCAGCCTCGGTAAGATTGCGCGATTTTAGCTCCTTTGCTTCCTTCAGTTCGTCAATTCTTGCTTCAAGGCGTTTTTCTATTTCCATGACTTTTGTCTGTTGTTTAACAAACAAATCATGGATGTAACTGGCTTCTCTCCTTAAATTTTCCCCAAGCCTCTCCATAGCAGCCGTTCTTGATTCGATTTCGCGCCTATATTCCTTGAGATGCTTGCCCGGTTTACTCCCGTTAGCGTAGTTCGTCCAAGGTTATAGGTGCTTTCGCAGTTGATATTCCCAATA
>JACQOU010000090.1 GCA_016207775.1 Deltaproteobacteria bacterium | reverse complement strand
CATTCTGTTTTTTTGATTTAATTACTTGAACAGGAAAAGCGGATTCCAGGGCAGATAAAATTTTATTGTCTTTTTTCTCATTTAATATCCCTGGTATGGTTTCTAATACGTTCTTTGTTAAAGAAGAAATCATTTCAGTAAAAAGCATAGTTACCTCTATTTTTTCCAATCTCCTTTGTCATACTGAGCGTGCGTACCCACGAAAATAACTGTGACAAGTTTCATCGGATAATCAAACATCCTTACCACACGATACTTATTACCACCCACATCAAAGATCGTCCTTCCTTCCACGAAATCGACACTTGATCCGAATAATGATTTCACATCAGCCGTTGTTTCAAGTGTCGCTTCTTCAATGAGTCTCACCCATCGATCCATCGGTTTTCTTGAGGTGGCATGCAAGGCTTTACACTCCTCGATGTAATGTTTCCCGATTAATCGCACAATCTTACTATATCAAATCGATATATTATTTTCAATAGAATTATATCATTTTGATATAAGAGCCCCGACCTTAAACTCCGCAATGATGGGCGCATGATCGGACGGCTTTTCGCCTTTCCGCTCCTCGCGCAATATTGAGGCGGAAGTACATCTGTCAGCCAGGGTCTTGCTGGCAAGTATAAAGTCCAGCCTAAGGCCGTGGTTTTTAGGGAAACCGAGCTGACGGTAGTCCCACCAAGAATAGTGTCCGCCCTCCTGGTGGTGAATTCGGAAGGTATCACTCAGGCCGAAGTCGCAAAGCTCTTTCAGTGCTTTTTTTTCGGGGTCTGAAAAAAGGACTTTTCCGCGCCATTGTTCTGGGTCGTAAACATCCCTGTCCTCGGGAGCGACATTGAAATCTCCGGCTATAATAAGTGCATCGGAAGGCTTGTGGCGTATTTCCAGGTACTCCCGAAGTTGTTTAAGCCAGGCGAGTTTGTAAATATATTGTTCGCTTCCTACCAATTGCCCGTTGGGAACATAGACGCTGATAATATTCACGCCCTCAATCTTTGCCTGCAAGAATCTGCAAACTCCTGTTTTCTTATCGATGTCGAGTAAACGGCTCACTTCAGAAGGAGGGTTCTTGGCGAGAATCGCAACGCCGTTATAAGCCTTTTGACAAAGAGCAGAGACCTGGTATCCCACCTTCGCAATATCATCAAAAGGGAATTTATCCTCAGTACACTTGAGCTCTTGAAGGCAAATAATGTCAGGGTTTACCCTCTTCAATAGGGCCAGAAGCCTTGGCAACCGCATGCGAATGGAATTAATGTTCCACGAAACTAATCTCATTTTGGTTTTCTATCACAATTGGTAACTTCCGCTAATATAAACGCCAAGGATAGAATGTTGGAGAGCTTGAATGTTTGTTGAGTCAGTAATGACCTGAGCGTCTCCCTTTCCCGTTGAGTAGGAAGTGCCGATCGTAATGGAGGTGGGTGCCTTGTCATAAGAGATTCCCAAACTCCCTCCGATTAAATTCACATGAGGTCGTTGGTTTGTTGCTCCTGGGGCAATGACGGGAGTATTGGCGTTATTTGAAAAAATTCCCATTCTGACTGGGACATATTCATCCACGTACCACTCCATTCCCAGGGCCCAATTAATCGTGGGTTGGATTCCAAACTCAATGTAATTTGAATCTGTTCCATAAAAATCCAATTGCCCCGATATTAAGAAGCTCTTGCTAAACGCATAGGCTATTCCCGTAGAGATGACAACGATCTCCGGTTCCTTATAAGTAAGATCGTCCAGGTTTGTAATGGTGACATCGTTTGGCAACGATCCATCCTTGGGGGTCGGAAGCCCGGAAGCATCGGTTTTGCTATGAATGGTCCGCATCTTACCCTTTCCGCCTAAGTTCAGCGTGTAGGAAAGGGCAAGGCCCACTGTCAGCTCTGGACTAAACTTATATTGCACGCCCAGCTTGGGCGAAATGCCGTAGGCATCCGTGCTTTGGTAGGTATCCAAAAAAAGATATTTTTCTTTGCCTGTATTGTCCGCGTTAAATGTCACCAGTTGGGTGGCGACCCCACGATCAAAGCGGGCGAAAGCAAATAGGCTAAGTCCTACCGCAAGAGAATCGCTCAGGGCCAAGGCATAGGCAGGGCCAGCCAAGAAAGTCGTGTCTTGCCGAGAAATTTTTCGCACCAAAGATCGGGGCCGATCCGCTTGAGTGGAGAGTTCGTTCAGTTCATCATCCTGATCCAAAAAGTCCGCGTTGGGTGCCACCACGGCAAAGGCGAGCCTTCTTTTACCAAAAGCATAGGAAGCTCCAAAAAAAGACGGAACAATCCCCTTCGAACGAATGGTGTAATCCTGGCCCGGCACAATATCCTTAAAAGTCAGAGTTGCGGTATTGTAGGCGTTCGCTGTCAGGCTTAAGTAGTTTTCTCTGGAAAAAACCAGGCCTGCCGGGTTGTAATAGATTCCACTAGGGTCGTTTGAAACGGCCACATAGGCCCCCCCCATGCCCGTTGCACGTTCTCCAACCAATACGCTCTTATAGTGGTTTTCGTCGGCAAAGGCCGTTTGCGCAAGCAATAGGAAAATTAGGGTGAGCTGCTTTGTCATTTGAAATGCAGTACTAAAACTACCAATCCCTTACGAATTTTTCAATTCTCTCCGCAATATCTTTCCTACATTTGTTTTAGGCAGCTCTTTTCTAAATTCGTATTGCCGGGGCCGCTTGTAACCGGTCAGTTGATCTTCGCAAAATGAGCGGAGTTCTTGTTCAGATAGCGAAGGATCTTTTGCAACAATGAAAGCCTTGACTGCTTCGCCCGATTGCGAATCAGCTACTCCCACCACGGCAGCCTCCAGCACTTTCGGATGATTAGCGAGAACAGCTTCCACTTCGTTAGGGTAGACATTAAAACCCGAAACCAAAATCATATCTTTTTTTCTATCGACTATGTAGAAGAAGCCATTGGAATCAATTTTGGCGACATCACCCGTGTGAAGCCAGCCGTTCTTGAGCACTTGAGCAGTTTCCAGCTCTCTTTGCCAATAGCCCTTCATGACTTGGGGTCCCCGTATGATTAGCTCTCCGCTTTCTCCGATGGGTAGCTCCTGTTCTTTTTCATTGATAATCTTTGCTTCGGTGGAGGGTAGCGGTAGGCCAATGGAACCTATCGGCCGGTTTCCCTCAAAAGGATTGATGTGAGTGACGGGGCTGGATTCTGTCAGGCCGTAACCTTCGATGATTGGAACACCCGTAATCTTTTCAAATTGCCTGGAGACGACCTCTTGCACAGACATACCGCCCCCCACCACAATTTTTAAGCTTTTGGGAGCAAGCTGCCGGAACAGCGGACAATTGTTAAGTGCATTAAACAGAGTGTTGACCCCTGTCATGGCGGTGACTTTATATTTTTTGAATAGCTTCGCTGTGTTTTTTATTGGAATCGGCTTGGGAACGAGCACACTTTCTGCGCCGATGTTGACCATGCTTAGGAGATTTACCGTTAATGCAAAGATGTGATAGAGAGGCAAGGCAGTAAGAACGCATTCCTCCCCTTCGACGAGATGTTTAGCGAGAATGACGTTGATTTGTCGAACATTCGCTTGCACATTTCTGTGGGTCAGCATGGCTCCTTTAGAAATGCCCGTTGTGCCACCCGTATATTGAAGCATGCAAAGATCGTCCGGTTCGATCGTCACTGGCTGATGTGGCTTGTTTCTCCCTCTTGTCAAAGCCGTTAAAAACGAAGTTGTGGATAAGGAGTGGTTGGGAAGCGCCCCCTTGATGCGAAGAACAGTGGACAAAAGTGCACGTTTCCAAACTGGGAGATAGTCCCCAATGCTAACGGATACTATGTTTTTAATCTGTGTTTGAAGCAGGATTTTTTCCAGCTTATCAAGGAAAAGATCAAGGATAATGATTGCGACTGCGCCACTGTCGCCAAATTGATGTTGCATCTCTCGTGGAGTGTATAAAGGGTTGGTATTTACGCATACGGCCCCAATTTTTTGAACCGCTAGAAAAGCGACTGCAAATTGGGGAAGGTTCGGCAGCATAAGGGCGACTCGGTCTGCTTTGCGAATGCCAATGCTCTGAAGATAACCAGCCAACCAGCTGGCGTGGGTATTGAGCTCTTCATAGGTTAAAGAACTGCCCATACAGCTCATGGCCGTCCTGGATGCATAGCGAGTGCATGCTTGCTCTAACAGGTTGGCGACGTGAGTTAGATTATCGAGTGAGATTTCAGTCGGAATACCTCGCGGATAACTCTTATGCCAAAGTTGTCCCCCCATGTTTCGGCCTCCTTTTTCAGTCCTTCAGTATAGTTTTCGTTTTAAGGAAAGCGAACCACTTTTGTGATATAGAAAATATCTATGCATGACACACCACTTCGAGGAGCAGTTGTTGGGTTTGGTTTCATTTCGTCCCAGGGGCATTTACCTGCGTACTTAAGGCGATCCGACGTTAAGATTACTGCTGTTGCTGATATTTGCGATGAAAGAAGAAGCTTAGCGATGGGAACCCTTCCCGAGGCGAAGATTTATACGGATTTTGGCGCCTTGTTGGAGTGTGAATCGCAAAATCTTGATTTCATCGACATTGCAACTCCGCCCTGCGATCACGCGAGAATTGCCCACGCGGCATTAGAAAGGGGGCTTCATGTTCTTTGTGAAAAGCCGCTTACCACTGAGGTGGCAGAAGCGAAGTCGCTAATGAGTCATGCCCAAAGTGTAAAGCGCGTGCTGTATCCGGTTCACAATTACAAGCATGCGCCCGTCGTAAGGTCGATACGTCAAATCATAGAGAGCGGACAGATTGGAAAGGTGCATTCTGTCACATTAAACACTTTTCGAAATACACATGCCAAAGGGGTGCCGGAATGGCGGCCCCACTGGCGGCGGGAGCGCTCCTACAGTGGAGGCGGAATCGCGATGGATCATGGCAGCCACACGCTATACCTTGCCTTTGACTGGCTGGGGGCCTACCCCACAGCCGTTACGGCGAAGATGAATAATTTGCACGCAGATAAATACGACACGGAAGATAACTTTTCTGCTGTTCTTACTTTTCCAGGTGGGTTAGCTCATGTGCACCTGACCTGGACCGCAGGAGTTCGCAAAATCATTTATACCATTCAAGGCGAAAAGGGCGCGATTACAGTAGATGATGATGAAATAAAAATTGCCGTGATGCGGAAAACTGCAGGCCCGGACGTTGCGCAAGGAGCCGTTGCCTGGGAAGTGGAACGAAAGAGTATTCCGTCCCACTGGATGGATGCCAGCCATGTTCAATGGTTTGGAAGTCTTTTTGATGAATTCAAGGACGCTATCTTTAGGCAGGATTGGTCCAATAAGGCACTTCAAGATGCCTATCAATGCATCCAGGTGATCGCCACTTCGTACTCTTCTTCGGCTGCGATGAGTCAAGAACTCCCTCTTCCCTCGGCACAGGTTGCCATATGAAGGAAACTCGACTAGACAAGGAAGGCATTGACGGCTTTCAAGGAGTTGGCAGTTGAAACGCGAATCAAGCCACAGTGTGCCCGACAATCTCACCATAGGAGCTTCCGACGGAAAATTGGCTGTTCTCACTCCCGGTATCGGAGCTGTGGCGACAACCTTTTACGCTGGGGTTTTTGCTGTTCTTCGAGGCCTTGCCAAGCCCATCGGGTCATACACTCAGATGGGGCAGGTAAGGCTCGGTAAGCGAACTGAAAACAGATCTAAAAAGGTATTTGAACTTGTTCCGCTCGCCTCATTAGACCAGCTTGTGTTTGGTGGCTGGGACGTTTTTCCGGACAATGCCTACGAAGCGGCAAAACACGCACGTGTTTTGGATGGTCAACTGGTTGAGCAGCTGAAAGAGCCTCTCTCTGCCATTGAGCCGATGCCAGCCGTTTTTGATCGCAATTTCGTGCGCCGTCTGGATGGGCCAAATGTCAAAAAAGGCCCCAATAAGATGGACCTGGCTCAGCAATTACGGCGTGACATACAAGATTTTATTCGTCGGAACGGATGCTCGAGGGCCGTAATGGTCTGGTGTGCATCGACTGAGGTGTATACCCCTGCGACGGCAGTCCATGATTCCATTAAAACGTTTGAGGATGGGCTTAAGAATAATGATCCAGCTATTTCACCGTCGCAGATTTACGCCTATGCTGCCCTGTGTGAGCGGATTCCTTTTGCCAATGGTTCGCCCAATATTACGGTCGAGATGCCATGTATTCAGCAGCTGGCGCATGAAATGCACACTCCCATCTGCGGGTCGGATTTTAAAACGGGTCAGACTCTGATGAAAACGGTGATTGCTCCCGGTCTGCGCAACAGGCTTCTTGGCGTGGCTGGCTGGTACAGCACCAATATATTAGGGAATCGGGACGGTGAAGTGTTAGACGACCCAGGCTCATTTAAATCCAAGGAAGTATCCAAGCGCGGCGTGCTCAACGATATTTTTTCCGCTGATAAGTACCCAGATCTCTACAAAGACATTCACCATGTTGTACGCATTAACTACTATCCGCCCCGAGGCGACAATAAAGAAGGGTGGGATAACATCGATATTTTTGGCTGGCTGGGTTATCCCATGCAGATAAAAATCAATTTTCTTTGTCGGGATTCCATCCTGGCGGCCCCCATTGTATTGGATCTCGCTCTATTCATGGACCTTTGCAAACGGGCAAAAATGAGAGGTATCCAAGAGTGGTTATCCTTCTACTTTAAAGCTCCTGTTACCAACCCGGGGCTTGCTCCTGAACATGATCTTTCAGTTCAGTTGCTCAAATTGGAAAACACCTTGCGGTTTTTCACTAATGAGGAGCTTATCAATCACCTGGGGCTTACGTATTACGGGATTGACGAAGGCCCTGATGGCTCAAGATGAAAACGGTTGATTTTGTTAATACTCTGCTGCTGCTGGTGCTCACGTTGCTGGTAAGCATCGCCTATATCATCCGAGTGAAATGGCGGGGGCGCGCCCACTTTGACCGCGTCGAACAGCAAGTCGGTAGTCCATTGCTTTCCAAAGACATGATGGAAATGGCCTATTGGAGTCTCCAACCTCTGGGGCGTTTTTTTGCAGTGGCGAAAGT
>JACQOU010000077.1 GCA_016207775.1 Deltaproteobacteria bacterium | reverse complement strand
TAAATTTTGTCGCGTTGAAACGCGACAAAATTTATTTAGGCTTCGACAATTCAATGATACGTCTTTTACAGATCAAAAGAAGATCCTTAAGCTCTTTAATTTGAGCATCCTTGGCCGCAACCGCCTGATTTGTCGCGGGGGCTTGAGAGGGGTTGGAAGAATGGGCTTTTTGGTGACCCTTCGCGCCTCCCTCTGAGTTAAAGGCCCTCAGCATATCACCCAGCTTGCCGCTAATCTGCTGGAATTCGATGACCTCAGCATTGTCTCTGTTAATCTTTTCAATTTCAGAAATCACTTCCATCAATTGTGCTTCCATGTTTTCGGCGCGCTGTTGCATTTTGGCGCGTCGTTCATCGAGAATCGTCATCTTCTTCTTATCTTCTGTGCGTTTTTTTTCCATGGTATGCAGTTCACCTTGTAGTTCTGCGACACGACGCAGAGCGGCTGCGTGGAGGCTTCGGACACTTGAGTTCTCCTGCTCCAGCTGTGCGATCCGTTGTCGTAACAGGTCAAGCTCAGCAACGATTTGCTTTGCCTGATTTTCATCGAAGCCAACCAGCACCCGTTTCATGAAATTTCGAATGGCAGCGCTTCGATTAAGGAGAATCAGAACCACATTCCGATATCTGTCTGTCTTCGTCGGAAGGCCCACTTTTGGGCGCCTCATCCGTAACAGGAAGAGAACGCCAAAAATGATACTGAGTAAGAAGAAGACTGAAATGATTATGACTAGAGGCAGAAGAGAGGACGAGGCACTGGGATCTTTTAATTTTTCAATTAGTGTGAAGAGATAATCGTTCCACATAAATGTCTGGATGGAGCATAAATGCGAGAGGTCCAAAGACTTTGTCGCACCTATGACCTGAGAAGTTGGAGGGCAATCGTAGGAGTTTCGTTTGCCTGCATTAATACCGCAACGCCAGCTTTTCTTAAAATGGATTCCTTAGCAAGATTCGTTGCTTCAACAGCAATATCCGCATCTCTTAAACGCGATTTTGCTGCCAATAAGTTTTCTTGGAAAACTCCTTGCGAACTGATCGTAGTATTCAAGCGGCTTTGAACAGAGCCGACACGTGCACGAATCTCATTTACCTTTGAGATGGCAATATCTAATTGATCGAGAGATTCCTGAGCGTGCGCTTTCTCTGTTACTTCGACATCCCCAATCTCTAACGCGCTGGCGGTTAAATTAGTATCACCGGGTGCGAAACGAATGCGATCCACCTCTGGGTTGTTACTTGTCCCGACTTGAAACTCCAGTTCGATGACTTTACCAGATAGAAGTTCAGAACCAGCATACTTGGTCGTTTTTGCGACACGATCCACTTCTTGCTTAAGATTCTGAACCTCGTAGTCAAGCATCCTACGTTCCGCCTCGCCCACCGTGTCGGAAGCTGCTGACATAGCTAATTCTCGAATGCGCATCAACATGGTGTTGATCTCTGTGGTGCCGCCTTCGTAAACCTGTACCAGTGAAATACCATCTTGGGCATTTCTAATGGCTTGGCCAAGGCTGCGAGTTGTGGAGTTGATTTGATCCGAGATAGCGAGTCCGGCAGCATCGTCGGACGCATGGACGATTCGGGAACCACTGGAGAGTCGAGCAATGGTGGAGTTCAGTCGTTCATTCACCGTTTCCAAATTTCGTTGGGCATTTAGCGCCAACACATTGGTATTGATTTGTAACGACATCGAAGTTTCCTCCTTCTTACAGCGCCTATCACCTCCTTCCGTGTGATGCCGTTTTCCTTTTCTGGAAAACGGTTGCTTTCTTGCAATAGGGGCGGATGGAGAAACCGCTTAACTAGCTACGCGCTATACTCCTGACTCCTCTCATATCCATCTGCCACTATACGCATCGACCAAGAGTGATAGAAATTTAAACAAAAATTTCAATGCGTTGCGCTAGGAATTTAATGTGTAGCGTCGACAATAAAGGTAGACAAACAAAAACCTCAGCTTTTATAGTACTTTTATTCGCACGGCAAGAGGTCTGGGGAGGTCAATTTTTCTGCGCAGCAATTTTAAATTTTTTAATTAAAAATTGCACGACGTGTTTTAGACAATAATTTTCATCCTTGAGCAGCAATCGATTGATCTCCCCAAATAAACCACAAACAAACCACACTCGTCTTTTTTTTGAAATATGGCTGCCACTGTGTATAAGTATTTCGCATGGGGTCAAACACTAAAGTGAGGGTCCTGATAACGGGAGGCCCAACTCGGACGTATTTGGATCACGTTCGCTTTATCTCGAATCTTTCTTCCGGAGATTTGGCCTATGAACTGGCTCGCACGTTTAAACGTAGCTCCATGGAAGTGTGTTTGATAGTGGGCCCTTCGGCAAATCAATACGAGAAACTAGGTGTTCGGTATCTCGCCCGGGTGGAAACAACCGAGCAGATGCATGCGCAAGTGCTAAAAGCATGCAAGAAATTTAAACCTCATTTCGCTATTTTTGCTGCTGCCGTTCTCGATTTTCGTCCGTCCGTTTTTTTCAAAGGTAAAGTGAGCTCAGGCAAATCAAACTGGCAAATTCAGCTAACGCCTACCCCGAAAATTATTGATGATGTAGCAACGAAATTCCCAGATATTCTACGGATTGGATTCAAGTTGGAGTCGGGCAGGATGAATGCATCAACAATGAGGAAGATGGGAAAAGAAATTCTCCAAAAAAAGCAGCTTGCTGCTCTAAGCTTGAATTTCTTACAAGACGTTCGCGGAACCTCTCACGTAGCACACCTTTTCTTTCCGGGTGGAAAGTACCTTAAAGCAAATTCGAAGAAACAAATTGCTTTGTATTTGAGAGACTATGTTCGAAGTCTCGAATGAACTCGTATTAACCGCAGGAAGTTGAAAAGAAGTTGCATCCATTCATGTGACTGATGGCGAGTGCGAATATTGAGGACTTGGCTTAGACGGCAAAGTTGGCTCGGTATGCTCATGCGCATGGACTTTGTCACCAGCTCATAAGTTCGTGAGGTCTCTTTGCTAAGCAAGTGGCCTACGAGTTGCCTGGCTTTCATGACATCGATTGGCAATACGTACCCGCGTGGACCGACTGGAAAGGCATTCAGATTTTTGTGACATATCTCCACAGCTCTTTTGACCTTTAAAGCTTCTGCAATGGCATATGGGAAACTGATCGTTCCCAAGAACAGATCGGCTCCTGATATGACTGAAGCAAGGTCAAGGTAATTCTCGGTTCGTACGTACTCACAATTCTTTAGGCTTAACGAGCGAAACTTTTCCCACTCTGAAGGTAGTCCCACAAAAAGAACTTTACCCACATCTCTTAATAGGAGTGACCAATAGGCGTCTTGATAACTTCTCCAATTCTTGGTCAAAGAAATTACGACTGTGTTTTTTGAAACAGACGAAGACTTTACTTCTAGCCACGGTTCATCCATACCAACCCGCACACCAAGGGCAGCGCCAAAACATTGCATAAGATGAACAGGAAAGTGATCAATTGAGAATTTGATAATATCGGGATGCAGATTGGGGTATTGGTAATTGAGGCGGTGACGAGGAACATTTCGATAGTTGTCAAAATTATAATCAATGCCAGAAATCAAATTCCCAATTTTCTCCAAGGGAATATGGCATTGGCTGATTGAAACCTTTTTGATGTAGGTCTGTGCCAGTAATAACGGAACCAATCGTCGTGCAGAACGGTAAGTAAATAACCGTAATGGGTCGCCTGGATCATCGTAG
Source organism: Deltaproteobacteria bacterium (assembly GCA_016207775.1). Taxonomy (GTDB): domain Bacteria; phylum Bdellovibrionota; class FAC87; order UBA2466; family UBA2466; genus JACQOU01. Next base: position 2,348 of record JACQOU010000077.1, on the reverse strand, counting down.
ATATTCAAAACGAGGTGGCTAATACCGAGAGCTCTGCAGGTTGGTAATGCATAGATGATATCGCCCAGTTTTCCGCTGTGAACGGCTGTTCTTTCAGAGCTTATGATGGGATCTTTGTGTGGGTCGATTGAACATTCGTGCGAGAGAACCCGTAATTGAACCGAAAGCTCGGCCATTAAGCTGCCTCCCTCTTTGGGATGTTTTGGCCTGTCTGCAAAAATTCCAGCCACCTTGCTTTCGTACTGGTTTTCCAGTCTTCGAGCTGATGAATCGAAAGTGCCGTTTGCTGTGTTTTAGCTAGATTTGCCTTCAATTGCGAAAGATCAGAGGGACAGATGGCTGGACAATCCTCAATACGTTCGTCTTGTTCGTTCGATAAATAGACGGTTTGCACTCCGCACGCATTGGCCATTCGAGCATAGGATGCCAGGTGAGTCACGATGACATCGCATTGAGCGATATATTGCAGCCATTGCATAGCATCGTGGTGATAGAAAGTTTGTTGCGGAAATATCGTCGAAAACCTCATGAAATCATCTGCTGTGGGACACAATACTCTTCCGTCCCAGTCGCCAGACAACTCTTCAAATAGCCTGCAAAGAACGCGAACATTTTCTTCCTGGATAGTTGCAAAAGGTCTTTGGCTATCGACCATGATAAACCCTACGCTTGGGCGTCCGTTTGTCTTGTCTGTTTTCTGAAGGGGGCTTGCAAAAATTGACAAATCCGGAAGTATGGTTGCTTCCAAATCGTAGCGCCTCAGCCATTCCTTCGCGCTTTCTGTGCTTACCGTAAGGCGAGTATCGTAGCGAGACAGACAGGCTAGAGCATTAGGACTGAGGTGAATAGCCGCAGCGGGGATCTCCAAGCCGAGTGCATAAATTGGAAGGTTAGACCTAAGCAAAAGCCCATACAAGGGTTCCAGACTGGGAGAACACCAGGCGGCGGTCCCTGCGATAACTATTTTTGAGAAAGGGAGTGAGCTTAAAGGATGGAATGAGTTAGAGACCGACTTGTTTTTCTGGCTGAATTGATAACCATCAAATGCAGTTAAATCTGGATTGCAATCATAAAGCACCCAATTGATTCTTTCGTTCCAGACCTGTTCGAGGACCTGCTCGGTACCGCGCAGTATCCATTCGTGTTCCGGATGCCATTGCTTTGAGCCGATTGCCAGGATGTTCATAGAATTCTCAGGAATTACACTCAGGTTAAAGATGGGGTTAAGAAGAAATCTCAATAATAATATCGGCCATTTTGGCTCAGTGCTTGAGTTACAAGAAAACTTACGAAAATTAATAATCTTCCGATAAGAATAACAAGATTCCTACCAATCTTTTCGGATATTCCCATGCAAATAATCGCCCATCGAGGGTTATGGAAAACCAAAACAGAGCAGAACACACTTTATGCTCTTGAGGCTGCTTTTCGGTCGGGTTTCGGTGTGGAAACCGATGTGCGATCGGTTTCAGGTTCGCTCTACTTGTCGCACGATATCATTCAGCCCGAGCATAGGCCGGCACCGTTTGATGAGTTTATTCAATTATGTCAAAAGTATCCAACTCGGCCGGTTTTTCTCAATATCAAGGAAGACGGATTGGCGGATCTGTTGGTCAAATACGATGCAGTCAGAACGCTTAACATCGTATTTTTTGATATGAGTGTTCCTCAGCTCGTTTATTTTTCTACTCGGTTTGCCCCCGCACAGCTTTGTGCCCGGGTCAGTGAATACGAACCCTATCCAAGTGGCATTGAATTCTGTGACTGGATATGGGTTGATGCATTCCGCCGAGAATTAAATAAGCCCGAGTTGGAACGCTTGGCCGCTTACCGCAAAAAGCTCGTTTTTGTTTCTCCAGAGCTTCATGGCAGGAATCCTGATGACTATTGGCGACGGCTAAAAGCGATTCCTCAACTTGCCTGCCGTGCGATTTGCACGGATGAAGCATCCAGACTTTCAGGGCTGTGGCGCGATAAAGAAACGGTTGCAGCGTGACGATAATAATATTGTAACTTTCTTTAGCTTCACGATCGCTTCACAAGAGGTTGAAACGAAACCCCCTCAATATCATCAGCAGGAGAATAGCCATGATAAAAGGAGTGGTGTTTGACTTAGATGGTGTTTTGGTCGACGCAGTGGAATGGCATTACCTTTCGCTTAATCGTGCTCTGTCGCTATTTGGATACCAGATCAAAAATCAGGAACATCAATCCCTTTATAATGGTTTGCCGACTGCAGTAAAGCTTGAGTTACTGACTCAAAGAAAGGGCCTACCAAAAAGTCTTCATGGATTTATCAACGAAATGAAACAAATGTACACGCGACAGATCATCGATACCTCTTGTGC